>CANFOR010000101.1 GCA_947448675.1 Betaproteobacteria bacterium | reverse complement strand
GACAAGATCATTGGCGTGGACATCAACCCCGCTCGCCAGGCCATGGCGCGCAAGTTTGGCATGACGCACTTCATCAATCCCAAGGAAGTACCGAACGTGGTGGACGCCATTGTGCAACTCACCGACGGCGGTGCCGACTACAGCTTTGAGTGCATTGGCAACACCCAAGTGATGCGCCAAGCGCTGGAGTGCACGCACAAAGGCTGGGGCCGCAGCATCATCATTGGCGTGGCCGAGGCGGGGGCAGAAATTGCCACGCGGCCGTTTCAGCTGGTCACGGGCCGCAAGTGGGAGGGTAGCGCTTTTGGCGGCGCACGCGGCCGCACCGACGTGCCGAAAATCGTAGATTGGTACATGGAAGGCAAGATTAACATCGACGACCTCATCACCCACACCATGCCGCTCGAAGACATCAACAAAGGCTTCGATTTGATGAAAAGCGGCGAATCGATTCGCGGCGTCGTGATGTATTGAACAAGTACGGTTACCGCTTGCGCGTAAGATTCGTCTGACACAATGGTGCTCAATCCCTACTGGAGTAACGCAATGGGCTTTTTTGATTTTATTTTTGGTGGTAAAGATAAGCCCACCGCTTCTGCGGCCACCGCTGGCAAAACACAAGTCGATTTTGACGCCGCCACGGCCAAGCTCATCTTGGCTGAAATTGACATTGACAGCGCCATTTCGGCCCACCAAAACTGGAAGGTGCGTCTAAGCAATGTGCTCAATGGCACGTCTACTGAAACGCTTAAACCCGAAGTCGTGTGCTTGGACGACCGCTGTGATCTGGGCAAGTGGCTGCATGGCGCGGGCACCCAGCGCATGGGTCATATGCCAGCCTTCACCATGCTGATTGCGCGGCACAAGCAGTTTCACTTAGAAGCCTCTACCGTACTGGCAACTGCGCAAGGCGGCAATATGCAGGCGGCGACCACCATGCTCAATGGTGCTTACAACCACACCAGCCAACAGGTCGTCACACTGCTACAGCATTTGAAGCAAGCTTTGCATAAACTCTAGTCCATAGCTTGCACCGGTCAGCCTTACAAGGGGTGTTCGGTGTAAAACTTGCCGCCATGGAACAAGAGCGGCGCAGCACCGGGGCGGTGGCTGCAACGCTCGACCTCGCCGACAAAAATGACATGGTCACCTTCTTCATAGCGGCTGCGGTTAAAGCATTCAAAGTGCGCCGCAGCGCCGGCTAACAGCGGTGCACCGCTGGCGCCCAGCGCATACTCCACACCCTGCCAGCGGTCGCTGCCTTTGCGTGCAAATTGCTCGGCCAAGTTTTTTTGGTCGGCTGCCAAAATGTTGATCGCGTAGTGCGTGCCGCTGCGCAGGCTGGGCATAGCGCCCGCCGCGTGGCCCAAGCTCCACAGCACCAGAGGTGGGCTGAGCGAAACCGAGTTGAAGGAGTTTGCGGTGAGCCCCACCAGCTCGCCCTGGGCCGTGCGCGCGGTGACGATGGTGACTCCCGTGGCAAACATGCCCAGGGCAGCACGAAACTCGGGCGTTGAAAAGACGGGTGCCGAGGCAAAGCTCGGCGCGGGTATCGATGGTGCAGACATGGGCTTAATCTCAGCGCAAAACGGGCTTGCAAAGTGGGTGGCTTAGGCCAGCAAAGCGCCAAAGCCCGGCGTAGCGGCAGGCAAGCCCAGTAAGTCGAGCATATTGCGGGTGGTGCAAACCGAGGTAGAGGTCACGCGAGTGCCCAGCCTGTCTTGCGCGATTTGAATCGCAGGCAGCGACTGCATTTGCACACAGGCCGAGAGTACGACCACGTCGACGTTGGCGGTGTTCAGGCGCTGCATGTCGTCGAGCAAACGCATCGGATCGCGCGCGCCGACGGCCAAATTGTCGGGGATTTCAAAGCAAATGCGGTCTTGCACTTCAATGCCTTCGTGCTCGATGTAGGCCACCACTTTGTCGGTCAGCGGCTTCATGTACGGGGCCATCAGCGCGATCTTTTTGGCGCCCAAGATTTTCAGGCCGTGGATCAGCGCGCCTGCCGAGGTCATCACCTTCGACTGCGCGCCGTTCTCCGCCACGACGCGCGCAAAGTCGGCCTCCACCTGGCGGTGGTAGCCCAGGCCCTGGGCCATGATGGCCACCAGGCAGGCGGTGCTCATCACGTCGACCCGTGCGTCGGCCAGCTCGGCCGCGCAGCGCAGGCCTTGCTGGTTCATCGCGGCCAGCTCTTCGGGCGTCACCTTGTGCATGCGCATGCGCGAGCTATGGAACGTGAAGCGCTCAGGGTGCAGGGCCTCGCGGGCCCGCAGCATGGCCGGGATTTCGGTCTCCATCGTGGTGTTGGAGCTGGGCACGATTTGCCCGATGCGAATGGGTTTCATGGCCCTATTGTCGGCGATGCCCGGCCCAGCCTTGGCATGCCCTGTCGCGTCCCGGACGCAGGCCGTGCCTGCGCTGCGCCACAATGGCGCGATGCCTACTTTGCTCGCCCCGCTCCAAGCCCAAGTGCTGCAGTATTGTGTGGCACCCGGCCAAGCCTTTGGGGCGGGCCAGGTGCTGTTGATCGTCGAGGCCATGAAGATGGAGCACGAGCTGCGCGCCGAAGCTGCGGGCAGCATGGGCGCGCAATTTTGTGCTGTGGGTGAGCTGGTGCAGGCAGGTGATGCGCTATTAAATTGGGAGCTATCTACGCATAATTCATGCGCCTCGCAGGCCGAAAGTACCCTCAAAACGATCGTAAAAACGAGTCCCGACGCACCCGTGCAACTGCCACAGCGCGCAGACTTGGCGGCCTTGCAAGCACGTTTGGCCCTGACGCACGACGCAGCCCGGCCCGAGGCCATGGCCAAGCGCCATGCCCAGGGCCAACGCAGTGCGCGTGAAATCGTAGCCCTGCTCTGCGACTTGGCCGCGCACCCCGAGCGCTTCAACGAATACGGCGCGCTGGCCGTGGCTGCGCAGTCGCGCCGCCGCAGCGCGCAAGACCTGGCCGCCAACACGCCCGCCGACGGCATGGTGACGGGCATCGGCTGCGTCAACGCCGAGGCCTTTGGCACAGTGGCCAGCCAAGTGGCCGTGCTGGCCTACGACGCCACCGTGCTGGCGGGCACCCAGGGCATGCGCAACCACCAAAAGACCGACCGCCTGCTGGCCATTGCCCTGCGCAATAAGCTGCCCGTGGTGCTGTGGGCCGAAGGCGGGGGTGGCCGCCCGGGCGATGTCGACATGCCCATTGTGGCGGGCCTGCATGTGGGCAGCTTTGCCAGTTTTGCGCGGCTCAACGGCCAGGTGCCGGTGGTGGGCGTGGTCTCGGGCCGCTGCTTTGCGGGTAATGCGGCCTTGCTGGGCTGCTGCGATGTGATCATTGCTACCCACAAGAGCAATATCGGCATGGGTGGCCCGGCGATGGTCGAGGGCGGTGGCCTGGGTGTGTTCACGCCCGAGCAAATTGGCCCCAGCAGCCTGCAGCATGCCAATGGCGTGATCGACGTGCTGGTGGGCGATGACGCGCAGGCGGTTGAAGCGGCCCAGCATTACCTCAGCTTCTTTCAGGGCCGTGTCAAAGAATGGCAAGCGCCCGATGCACAGGCCCTGCGCCATGTGGTGCCCGAGAACCGCCTGCGTGTCTACGACACCCGCGCCGCCATGCAGGGCATCGCCGATGTGGGCTCGCTGCTCGAACTGCGCAGCGGCTTTGGCCTGGGCATCCACACTGCGCTGGTGCGCATCGAGGGCCGGGCGGTGGGCTTGTTGGCCAACAACCCGCTGCACCTCTCGGGCGCGATCGACGCCGCCGCCGCCGACAAAGCCGCGCGCTTTATGCAGCTGTGCAATGCACACGGCCTGCCCCTTATCAGCTTGGTCGATACGCCGGGCTTTATGGTCGGCCCTGCAGTAGAAGAAACCGCCCAGGTGCGCCACGTGAGCCGCATGTTCATTGCCGCTGCCCACCTGCGCGTGCCGGTGCTCAGTGTCGTGCTGCGCAAAGCCTACGGCCTGGGTGCAATGGCCATGGTGGCGGGCGGCTTCCATGAGAGTGACGCCACCGTGGCCTGGCCGAGTGCCGAGTTTGGCGCCATGGGTTTAGAAGGCGCGGTGCGCCTGGGCTTTCGCAAAGAGCTGGAGGCCGTGCCCGAAGGTGCCCAGCGCGAGGCGCTCTACGCGCAATTGGTGGCCCAGCAATACGCAGCAGGCAGCGCCACCAACATGGCGCAAACGCTGGAGATTGACGCGGTGATCGACCCCGCAGAGACACGCGCTTGGCTCGCGCGCGGCTTGCAAGCGGGCAAGCCGCGCGAGGGCGCAGCGGTTCGCGCCATCGACGCATGGTAAGCGTGGCTTCAACCCGCTACAAAAGACCAGAGCATGGCCAGCACCGCCAGCAACATCACGCCAAAGGCCAGCCAACCCATCACGCGGTGCCGCAGCGACAAAGTGTGCTCGCCCAAGATGCGCTTTTGCGCGCCGATCAGCATCAGCACCGCCATGATGGGCACCGCAATCACGCCATTGACCACGGCGCTCCAGACCAAGGCCTTGATAGGGTCGAGCGGCGTAAAGTCCAGCAGAGTGCCTATGGCCGTGGCGAAAATGAGAACCGTGTAAAAGCCCCGGGCTTCGCTCAAACTGTGGTCTAGGCCCGAGTGCCATTCAAACAAATCGGCCACGGCGTAGGCGGCCGACCCGGCCAGCACAGGCACGGCCAGCATGCCGGTGCCGATCACGCCCAAAGCAAAAAGGCTGAAGGCAAACTCGCCCGCAATCGGGCGCAGGGCTTGCGCCGCTTGGGCGGTGCTTTGGATGTCGTGGATGCCGTTTTGGTTGAGCGTCATGGCGGTGGCCAGCATCACGCAAAAAGCAATCAGGTTTGAAAACACCATGCCAAACACGGTGTCGGCTTTGATGCGCGCGAGATGTTTGCGCATAAAACCCAGGTGCCTTGCGGGTTCGCCGTGGGTCAGGCTTTTGTCGCGCTGCTCCGACTCTTGCGCGGCCTGCCAAAAAAACAAATATGGGCTGATGGTGGTGCCCAGCACGGCCACGATCATCATCCAATACGCGCTGTTGCCGGTGCGCAGGTCGGGCATCAGGGTGTCACGTAGCATTGCCCCCCAGTTCACATGCAAGGCAAACACCACGGCCACATAGGCCAGCAGGGCCAGGGTCAGCCATTTGAGCACCCGCACCATGCCGTCATAGCTGAAATACACCGGCAGCGCGGCGCACAGAACGCCAAACAGCAGTGAATGGCCGTGCTGGCCGCCCCCCACGATCAATTGCAGCGCCGCGCCCATGGCGGCTATGTCGGCGGCAATGTTCAGGGTATTGGCCAGCACCAAGAGCACCACCAAGCCCACCGCGAACCAGCGCGGCAACACGCGGCACATATTGGCAGCCAGCCCGCGCCCCGTGACCCAACCTATGCGCGCGCTGACCATTTGAATCGCAATCATCAGCGGCGTGGTCAGCACCAGGGTCCATAGCAGCCCGGCACCAAAAGCCGCACCGGCTTGCGAGTAGGTGGCCAGGCCGCTGGGGTCGTCGTCAGCCGCGCCTGTAATCAGGCCCGGGCCGAGTTGGCGGGTCACGCGGCGCAGTTGTTTGGGAAAGAGTTGCATGGCGCTTCGAATGTAGCTGCATGCTGTGTCAGGCGCGTAAACCGTAGGCGTGCTAAGCTGCCACCCCTTTGCATTATTTTTGAGCACTTCAGGAGACGCACATGCCCGGACTTTTGCCCCAAGTAGACCCCAGCGGTTTGCTCGAATTTTCAGTGGTCTACACCGACCGTTCGCTCAATCACATGTCGAAAAGCTTTCAAGGCGTGATGAAAGACATCTCGGGCATGCTCAAAGAGGTCTACAACGCGCGCTCCGCTGTGCTGGTGCCCGGCAGCGGCACCTTTGGTATGGAGTCGGTGGCGCGCCAGTTTGCCAACAACGAAAAGGTGCTGATTTTGCGCAACGGCTGGTTCAGCTACCGCTGGACGCAAATCATCGACATGGGCCACATTACCAATGAGGCCACCGTGCTCAAAGCGCGCCAAGTGCGCCCCGGCACGCAAGAGCCTTGGGTGCCCGCGCCGATTGCCGAGGTAGTGGCCGCCATCCGCGCGCAAAAACCCGCCGTGGTGTTTGCCCCGCACGTAGAAACCGCTGCCGGCCTGATGCTGCCCGACGACTATTTGCGCGCCGTGTCTGCCGCGGTGCATGAGGTGGGCGGTTTGTTTGTGCTGGACTGCATTGCCTCCGGCGCAGTCTGGGTCGATATGCAAGCCACGGGCGTAGACGTGCTCATTAGCGCGCCGCAAAAAGGCTGGAGCAGCTCGCCTTGCTGCGCCATGGTCATGCTCAGCGAGCGGGCCCGCACGGCGATCGACGGCACCACCAGCACCAGCTTTGCCTGCGACTTGAAGAAGTGGCTGCAAATTATGGAAGCCTACGAGGCCGGTGGTCACGCCTACCACGCCACCCTGCCCACCGACGCGTTGACGCGCCTGTGCACGGTGATGAAAGAGACCCAGGCTTATGGCTTTGCCAAAGTGCGCAACGAGCAAATCGCTCTGGGCACCGCTGTGCGTGAATTGTTTGAAAGCCGTGGCTTGGCCAGTGTCGCCGCCGAGGGCTTCAAAGCCCCGGGCGTGGTGGTGAGCTACACCAGCGACCCCGAGATTCAGTCGAGTAAAAAGTTCTTGGCCAACGGCCTGCAAACCGCTGCGGGCGTGCCCTTGCAATGCGACGAAGCGGCAGACTTTAAAAGCTTCCGCATCGGCCTGTTTGGCCTGGAGAAATGGCACAACGTGGATCGCACTGTTGCCCACTTGCGCACGGCGCTCGACAGCGTGCTGCCTGCGCCTGCTCCTGCCAAAAAAGAAGAAGCTGCGCTGGTTTGAGCGTGGCCTCAGCAGGTTTCAGCCAGCTACCGGAGTTGCTGCCGTTTTAAAAGCGCGGCAACTCCGGGTGCGGCATTTGGCCGCCCCGTACTTGTAACCCAAACAGTGGCCGGAACCACCGTACGCGGCGCACCAGTTCAAAGCCCACGATACTGAGCATCAAGGTCAGCACGACCAGCATGCCACCTTCGAGCACAGGGCTCAGCGTTAGAGGCTCAAGGCTGTGTGCCAGCAGCAAAATCAACGTCTGGTGCACGATGTAGACCGGGAATACGGCCTCCGTCAAATAACGCCGGGCTGGACCATCGCGGTTCAAGTGAAGCTGCGCAAAGCCAAGGGCCGCCACGATGGCGCACCACTGTTGTACGCTGTAGGCCCAGGGCCCGATGCTGCGCATGGGCCACTGCATCTCGCGCAACAGCCAGGGTGCCATCACCAACATCAACCACGCAGCCAACGCGAGCGCCAGGGCCGTCCAGCGCCATTGCACCATTTGTTGCCAGATGCCGGCAGAGGCGACTGGCACGCGGGCCAGCGCGGCCCCCAGCATGAACATCGCCAGGTACTGGCTGTGGGCAAACCAGTCACCCCAGACCGAATAGTTTTGCGGGAAGCTTTTCCGCAGCAGCAACAGCGTGAGCGCGAGGTACAGCACGGGCCAGACCAGCAACCCGGGCCCGCGCAGGACCCCGCCCAGCCGATCGCCCAGCCGCTCCAGCAGCGCTGGCCAACGGCGCAACCCCAGCCACAGCAGCAGCGTGTACAAAAACAGATAGGGCAAAAACCAGAGGTGGTTCCAGGTCGGCAGCATCAAACACTTGCCCGCCGCATCGCAGAAGCCCTTGTAGTGCGCCAGATACAGGCCCATGAAGTCGGCGTAGCTGCCCGTGTAATGGTGCTTTTGCATCACCTCCAGCCAGGACTGCGGCGGCACAATGACCAGCATGCCAAACAGCAGCGGAATCAGCAGCCGCCGGGCGCGCAGGCGCAGCAGCATCCTGCTTGCGCCGTCACGCAGCAGCATGAACGATGTGGCGGCTCCGGACACCAGAAACAGCAGGTCCATGCGCCAGGGGTTGGAGAGGCGCATCAACGGTTCCAGGCTCAAGCCAGCGTACGGGCTCTTGATGTGGAAGTCCCAGCTCACGTAGTACATGCCCACGTGGTAGAACACCAGCAGGCCAAAGGCCAGGATGCGCACCCAGTCCAGAAAAATCTGGCGGTCTGGTTTTGCGCCAGCGGCAGGCATGCCAGGGCCTTGCATCAAAGCAGGCCTAAAAGCGCGGCAACTCCGGGTGCGGCATTTGGCCGCCTCGGATCACCATCTTGCCGTACTCGGCGCAGCGCTGCAGGGTAGGAATCACCTTGCCGGGGTTGAGCAAACCGGCGGGGTCGAACGCACGCTTGACGCCAAACATTTGCTCGCGCTCTTCGGGCGTGAACTGCACGCACATGCTGCTGAGCTTTTCGACGCCCACGCCGTGTTCGCCCGTTACCGTGCCGCCCATGGCGACGCTGGTTTCTAGAATATCCGCGCCAAACAGCTCGCAGCGTTGCAGTTGGTCGGGGTCATTGGCGTCAAACAAAATCAGCGGGTGCAAGTTGCCGTCGCCCGCATGGAAGACGTTGGCACAGCGCAGCTGGTACTTCTTTTCCATCTCGGCGATGGCCAGCAATATGTCGGCCAAGCGCTTGCGCGGGATGGTGCTGTCCATGCACATGTAGTCGGGGCTCATGCGGCCGCTGGCGGGGAAGGCGTTTTTGCGGCCGCTCCAAAAGCGCAGGCGCTCGACCTCGCTTTGGCTCACTGCAATTTTGGTAGCACCCGCCGCAGATAGCACGGCGCTCATACGGCCAATCTCTTCTTCCACCTCTTCGGGCGTGCCGTCGGACTCGCAGAGCAAAATCGCTGCGGCCGTGAGGTCGTAGCCAGCGTGGACGAAGTCTTCTACGGCCGCCGTCATGGGCTTGTCCATCATCTCCAGCCCGGCGGGGATAATGCCTGCGGCAATCACCGCAGCCACTGCGTCGCCCGCTTTGCGAATGTCGTCAAAGCTGGCCATGATGCAGCGCGCCAGTTGCGGCTTGGGTACCAGCTTGACGGTCACCTCGGTGGTGATGGCCAGCATGCCCTCGCTACCGACAATCAGCGGCAGAAGGTCGAGCCCCGGCGCGTCCAGCGCGTCACCGCCAAACTCCACGGCCTCGCCTTCGATGGTGAAGCCCTTGACCTTGAGCACGTTGTGCAGGGTGAGCCCGTATTTCAGGCAGTGCACGCCGCCCGAGTTTTCGGCCACATTGCCACCGATGGTGCAGGCAATTTGGCTCGACGGGTCGGGCGCGTAGTACAGGCCTAACGGTGCAGCCGCTTCGCTGATGGCCAGGTTGCGCACACCGCATTGCACCACGGCCGTGCGGCTGTATTTGTCAAGCCTCAAAACTTTGTTGAACTTGGCCAGCGACAGCGTCACCCCCAGGCGGTGCGGCATGGCCCCGCCCGACAAGCCTGTGCCCGCGCCGCGCGCCACCACGGGCACCTGTAAGCGGTGGCACAGTTGCAGCACGGCTTGGATCTGCGCATAGCTCTCGGGAAGCACCACGCACAGCGGGCGCTGGCGGTAGGCGGTGAGACCATCGCACTCATAAGGGGTGGTGTCTTCGTTGTGCCAAAGAATAGCGTGCGCAGGTAAAACGGCCTGCAAGGCAGGCAGAATGTGCGCAAGACGCTCTGTTTTTTGTAGCAATTCGAGATCCAGTGCAGCGTTCATGGCAGGCCTTGGCTTACTTAAAAATCACTGTTTTGTGGCCGTTCACCAGCACGCGGTGTTCGCTGTGCCACTTCACGGCGCGGGCCAGCACCTGGCTTTCGGTGTCGCGGCCCATGGCGGTCAGGTCTTCGACGGTGCGGCTGTGGTCTACGCGGGCCACGTCTTGCTCAATGATCGGGCCTTCGTCTAAATCGGCGGTCACGTAGTGGGCGGTGGCGCCAATGAGTTTCACGCCTCGGTCATGCGCTTGGTAGTAGGGCTTGGCCCCTTTGAAGCTGGGCAAAAAGCTGTGGTGGATGTTGATGGCCTTGCCACTGAGTTTGCGGCACAGGTCGTCGCTCAGCACCTGCATATAGCGCGCCAGCACCACCAG
>CANFOR010000100.1 GCA_947448675.1 Betaproteobacteria bacterium | reverse complement strand
TTGCCGTCGCGCAGCGTGAGCCGCGTGAAGATGCCGGCCACTTTGAGGTGGCGCTGCAGGCCCATCCACTCCACGCCACGATAGAACTCGCCAAAGTCGTCACCCACCGGCAGGCCCGCTTTGCGCGCTTTTTGCCAGTAGCGCACGGTGACGTCGAGCACAAAGTCTTCGTCCCAGCTCAAGAAAGCGTCGCGCATCAGGCTGGCAATGTCATAGGTGATGGGGCCGTAGACGGCGTCTTGGAAGTCCAAAATGCCCAGGCCTTGCTCCGCTTGTTCAGCGTACTCTGGGGATTGCGCAGGGGCCATTAAATTGCGCGGCATGAAGTCGCGGTGCACGTAGACGCTGGGCGCGGCCAGGTTGCGTTGCACGATTTTGTTGTAGGCCGCTTCCAGGGTCTCACGCAACTTGCCCTCGACGCGCACATCGCGGTGTTTTTCGAGGTACCAGTCGGGAAAGAGCGCCAGTTCACGCCGCAGCAAGGGCTCGTCGTAGACGGGCAGCACACCTGGGCGCGAAGCCAGTTGCCAGGTTATCAACGCGTCTACCGCTTGCGTATACAGCTGCAAATTGGCATGCGGCTGCTCGCGGTCGACCACGTCCATCATGGTCTGCGCGCCCAAGTCGGTCAGCAGCATGAAGCCGTTGGCTTCATCCCAGTCCAAAACTAGGGGCGCGCGCAGATGGGCCTCGTGCAGCAAAGCGGCCACTTGCACAAAGGGACGGCAGTTTTCTTGCGCGGGTGGCGCGTCCATGATGATGAAGCTGTGGCCCGATTCGGTCGCGCCGTCCACCCGAAAGTAGCGCCGAAAGCTGGCGTCGGCCGAGGCGCTGCGCAGCGTGCCCGTATTCAGGCCATGCAGCGGGGCTAGGCGCACCAGCCATTGGGTAAAGTCGGCTTGGCGCTCGGCCGTGGGCCATGGCAAGGGTGGGTTCGCGTTGTCGGGGGGGGTCATGTTAGGCTCAGCTGTAAATCGGACACGAAGGGAATTTTATGTTTCGTACTGTGGGTTTGGATTGTGCGCGATTGGCTAACCTGTTGTTGCTGGCAGGTTTGCTGGCCTCTTGTGGCGGCGGGGGGGGTGGTGGCAGCAGCACGGTCGCAAGCTCCAACCTATTGGGGCCTTCTGCCCAGTACGCCCAACAGTGCGACCCTAGCAACCCAGTTGCCCCAGCAGCCAACAAAACCAGCTCGCTGGGCACCGAAAAGCAATGGATCCGCTCCTACGTGAATGAGGCCTACCTTTGGTACAACCAAGTCCCCACGGTAGACGCGCTTGCCGCCAGCTACAGTGGTCCTATGTCGAGCTTAAATGCCTACAACGTGCCCACGCCCTTAGATAGCTATTTCAGAGCGCTCAAGACCCCGCAAATTACCGCCACGGGCACTTTGGTCGACAAGTTCAGCTTTGCCTACGCCACGGCCGATTGGAACGCGCTGTCGCAGTCCGGGCAGTCGGCAGGCTATGGCGCAAATGTTGCGTTGTTGGCCACGACTGTGCCTCGCAAAGCCGTGGTCGCGTATACCGACCCCAACACCCCCGCCGCGCTGGCGCAGCCACCGGTGACCCGTGGCGCGCAAATTTTGGCCCTCGATGGAGTGGACTTGGTGAACGACAACACCCAAGCGGGCGTGGCGATTCTGAACAAAGCCCTGTTCCCCAATGTCAACGAAGCGCATCTGTTCACGCTCTTAGATGCTGGCAGTAGCACCACGCGCACAGTAACTCTAACTACACAGATCATCACCAGCACGCCGGTGCAAAACGTCAAGACCATTCCTGGCGCCAACAGCAGCACGGTGGGCTATATGCTGTTTAACGCGCATTTGGCCAGCGCCGAGCCACTGCTGGTGAACGGCATCAACCAACTCAAAACGGCGGGCGTGAGCGACCTGGTGCTCGACCTGCGCTACAACGGTGGCGGCTACCTGTATGTGGCCAGCCAATTGGCCTACATGATTGCCGGACCCAGCAGTACCACCAACAAAATTTTCGAGAAACTGCAATACAACGACAAACGCACCGCCGACACCAACAGCCCGAGTTCCAGCACACCCTTCCGCAACGTGACTTGCAATTTGAACGGCAATGCCTGCACCAGCAGCAACCCACTGCCCTACCTGGGCTTGAATACGGTTTATGTATTGACGCAAGGGGGTACTTGCTCAGCCAGCGAGTCGATCATCAATGCCTTGCGCGGCGTCGGTTTGACGGTGCGCTTGATCGGCAACACCACCTGCGGCAAGCCCTATGGCTTTACGGCCAAAGACAATTGCGGCGTGTCTTACTTTCCGATTGAATTCAAGGGCACCAACCAAGTGGGCTTTGGCGATTATTCCGACGGCTTCAGCGCCAATTGCAGCGCCAATGACGACTTCAGCAAGCCACTGGGCGACCCCAGCGAAGGGCAGTTGGCAGCAGCGCTGACTTTGCGAAGCACCGGCCTGTGCCCGGGCGGCACGGCGATCAAGCCGCAAGTTGCATTGGAAGCGGCCAAGCCTAGCCCCAGCTACATTCTGCTGCGCAACGCCTTGCTGGAAAATCGTTGGCTCTTACCCCAGCGCTAGCTTTATAGGAGTCGTTGGATAATCAACGTCTCCTGCCGTATTCACCGCCCCGCCTTGTTCTACCTGTTACGCCGTGTTCCCCCGTCTTGCAGCCTACTCTCACCAGTAGCCCTGTTGGTGTGGGCCATGCTGCGTGCAACGTCTGCACAGGCACAGGCTTTGGCCGAGACCGATGCAGTTGAGGCGCCCTTGCAGCTAAAGGCCAGCGCCATGTTGGCAGAAAAAATACCCGAGAAAGTGCGCGCCCAGCAACCGATTTTTTTGACCGGCGACACGCTGTCGGGCCGCACCGACCTGGACACTACCGTTGAAGGCCACGCCGAGCTTCGCCGGGGCGACCTTTCTGTGCGCGCAGACCGCATTAACTACTACCAACCCGACGACCAATTGCGGGCGCGCGGCAATGTGCACATTAACCGCAATGGCAATAGCTACGCAGGGCCGGAGCTGGAATTGAAGGTCGACATTTTTGAAGGTTTTTTTAGCCAGCCAAGCTTTTATTTACCCAAGAACGATGGCCATGGCGAAGCCAGCCGCATCGACTTTGTCGATGACAAGCGCTCGATTATTCGCAATGCCAGCTACACCACCTGCCAGCGCCGCCCGGGACCCAGTTGGTTGCCCGACTGGGTGTTGAACGCCAGCAGCATCCGCATGGACGAAGAAACAGAAGTGGGCACTGCCGAAGACGCCGTACTGCGCTTCAAAGACGTGCCGATTCTGGCGCTGCCGTCGATGAGCTTTCCGCTGGGCGATTCCCGCAAGTCGGGTTGGTTGCCTGCCAGCGCCAATACCGACAACACCAGCGGCATCGAGGTGACGGCACCGTATTACTGGAACATTGCGCCCAACCGCGACGCCACGCTCTACACCAGCCTCATGACCAAGCGCGGTTTGAACTTTGGCAGCGAGTTTCGCTATTTAGAGCCTAGCTACAACGGCTCGGTGCGCTATGACCTGATGCCTAGCGACACTTTGCGCAATGGCCAAACCCGCTGGGGCCTGGTAGCCAAACAAACCGGCATGATCCCGACCGGTTTGCCAGATGTGGGTAGTGTGGGTTTGAACCTCAACCTCAACCGGGTCAGTGATAACAATTATTGGAGCGATTTTCCGCGCAGTTCTAGCTCGCTGACGCAGCGCCTGTTGGCCAGCGACGCCACCCTTTCGTGGGCGCGCGGGCCATACGCGCTGTCGCTGCGCACGCTCAAGTGGCAGACCCTGCAAGACCCTGCGGCCACCATTGTTCCGCCCTATGACCGCTTGCCTGAACTCACAGCACGCTACACCCGCACCAACCTCAATGGCTTTGATGCGTCTGTAGAAGGCGACTTCACCCGCTTTGTGGCAGACCGCAATTTGACCCTGCAACCCAATGCCGACCGTGCCTACGTGCAAGCACAGATCAGCCGCCCATGGATTACGCCGGGATGGTATGTCACGCCCAAATTGCTCTTGAACGCACGCCGCTATGGCTTTGATGCGCCGCAAGCCGTGGGTGGCTCGACCAGCGCCAGCTTTGTGGTGCCCAGCATGAGCCTGGACAGCGGTTTAACGCTAGAGCGCAAAGCCCAATACTTTGGCAACAGCTATACCCAAACCCTAGAGCCCCGCGCCTTTTACGTTTACACGCCCTTCCGCAACCAAAACAATGTGCCGGTGTACGACACGGGCGCGACCGACTTTAACTTTGCAACGATTTTTTCTGAAAGCCCGTTTAGCAGTTACGACCGCATCGCCGACAACAACCTGCTCACCCTGGGCCTGACCTCGCGCCTGCTAAACCCCGACACTGGCGCGGAAGCCGCGCGCTTTTCTTTAGCCCAACGCCTGCGTTTCAAAAATCAAGAAGTTACCCTCCCCGGCATTGCTGCCGATACCGACCGCGTCAGTGACTTGCTCCTGGGTACATCGGTCAACCTCACGACCAAGTGGACGGTTGATACCAATGTGCAATACAACCAACGCCTGGGCTACTCCGAGCGCGCTACTTTGGGCGGCCGCTACAACCCGAGCAACTACCGGGTGGTGAGTGCCACCTACAGCTACCAGCGCGGCATCAGCGACCAACTCGACTTGGGCTGGCAATGGCCTCTCAACGATTTATGGGGCGACCGCGGCATAGACAAAGGGCCAGGGCAAGGCCTTGGGGTCGGCAGCAACGGTGGACGCTGGTACAGTGTGGGCCGTCTGAACTACAGTTTTACGGACAAGGGTATTGTAGACATGGTGGTGGGCTTTGAATACGATGCAGGCTGCTGGTTGGGCCGCGTCGTGGTGGACAAGACCACCACCGCCAGCAGCACCGCCGCCAGTGCTGCCAATACCCGATTGTTTTTTCAGCTAGAGTTCGTAGGCTTTGCGCGCGTAGGCACCAACCCCATGCAAACTCTGCGGCAAAACATTCCCCGTTACCAATATCTGCGTGAAAACATTACCAAACCGAGCCGTTTCAGCAACTATGAATAAGACTTTTCTGCTGGCCCTGCTGCTGGGCTGCGCTGCTGCTAACTGCTGCGCGCAGTCCTTGCGCCCTTCGAGTCAACTCGGTGGCTTGCGCGCCGACGCGGCTAGCGCAGCCGCTGATGCGACGCCGCGCTCAGCCGACTACATCGTCGCCATTGTGAACACCGAGCCCATCACCAGCAATGAAGTGCGTCGCCGCACCCTGCGCGCAGAGCAGCAACTGCTGCAACGCGGCGCGGCCCTGCCTGCGCGCGATGAAATGGCCCGCCAAGTGTTGGAGCGCCTGATCAACGAACGCGCCCAATTGCAAAGTGCGCGCGAAAATGGCATGAAGGTTGACGAAAACACCATCAGCGATGCGGTAGAAAACGTTGCCCGGCAAAACCAACTCCGTGTGGCGGACCTGCGCCAGCGCCTAGCGGCCGACAATATCCCCTACCAGCAGTTTCGGGATGATTTGCGTGACGAGATCTTGCTCACCCGCGTGCGCGAGCGTGAGGTAAGTGCCCGTGTTCGCATCACAGACCAAGACATAGACAACTTCATTCGGCAGCAGCAAGACCATACCGATAGCGCTGCGCTAGAAATCAATTTAGCGCAAATTTTGATCGCTGTACCTGAGATCGCCACGGCTTCGTCGCTCTACGCCCTGCAAACCAAGGCGGAGCAAGTCTTGCAGCGGGCCCAGGCTGGCACCGACTTCACAAGCCTGGTGCGTGAGTATTCCGATGCGCCCAATGCCGCTACAAGCGGCGGGGTCATGGGTTTGCGCAGCAGTGAGCGCTACCCTGCGCTGTTTGCAGATGCTGCGCAAAGATTGCGCGTGGGTGCCGTGAGCGGTCTGCTGCGTTCAGACGCTGGTTTTCATATCTTGAAAGTCTTAGAGAAGAAACAAGCGGGCCTGCCAGGTGCAGTGGTTACCCAGACCCATGCGCGCCACATTTTGCTGCGGCTCACGCCCCAGTTGAGCGAAGCGGCGGCACGCCAGCAATTGGCCAGCATGCGCCAAAGCATCCTTGCCAAACAGGCCGACTTTGCGCAACTGGCGCGCGAGAAGTCGCAAGACGGCTCGGCCAAAGACGGGGGCGACCTGGGCTGGGCCAACCCCGGCATGTTTGTGCCCGAGTTCGAGGAAACCATGAACGCTTTGACAGACGGGCAAATTTCTGAGCCGTTAACCTCACGTTTTGGAGTGCATTTGATTCAGGTTTTGGAACGCCGCGAATACACTTTAAACGCCAGCGAACAGCGTGAATTGGCGCGCGGCCTGGTCCGTGAGAAGAAGCAAGAAGAGGCCTTTCAAACCTGGTCGCAAGAAGTGCGTGGTCGCGCCTATGTGGAGCTGCGTGAGCCGCCCCGTTGATGTGCATGCCCAGTTTCTGTCGGTTTTACCAAGCCACTAGCGCGTGAAGCACATCCCACGCAAGCGCTTTGGCCAACACTTCTTGGCCGACGCTAACATCATCGATGCCATCGTCAGCGCCATTGCACCCAAGCCCGAGGACTGCATGGTGGAAATTGGCCCGGGCCTAGCCGCACTCACGCAACCATTGGTTGAGCGCCTGGGGCATTTGACCGTGATCGAACTCGACCGCGACTTGGCGGCACGCTTGCGCCAACATCCGCAATTGCAGGTGATCGAATCCGATGTTTTAAGGGTGAATTTTTCGGAAATTATGCCCAAAAGGCGCATGGACAGTGCGCAGACAGCTATAAAAATAGTAGCTGATAATAGCAAATTGCGCATCGTCGGCAATTTGCCTTACAACATCTCTACGCCGATTTTGTTCCACTTATTGGGCTGTGTGGAACGCGTGCAAGACCAGCACTTTATGCTGCAAAAAGAAGTGGTAGACCGCATGGTTGCGCGCCCGGCCACGGCGGCTTATGGTCGCTTGAGCGTGATGCTGCAATGGCGCTACGCGATGGAAAACGTATTGCATGTGCCGCCCGAGAGCTTTGACCCCCCACCTCGCGTAGACAGCGCTGTGGTGCGCATGCTGCCACTGGCCGAGCCTGCCGTACTCGACGTCGATCGGCTCAGTGAGTTGGTGCAAGTGGCCTTTAGCATGCGCCGCAAATTACTGCGCCATTCGCTGGGCAAATGGCTGGAGGCGCAGGGCTTTCAAGGCGCATTCGACCTGCAACGCCGCGCCGAAGAAGTACCTGTGCATGAATACACGGCGCTGGCGCAGTTGCTCTTCAATCAAACGCCCCAACCTATCGCAAAATAAAAAAGCCCGTTTACAACGGGCTTTTTTATGGCGCAATACAGCGGGTTTATGCCGCCGCGAGCCAATACCCCGCGTTGAAGGGGCTGCTCATGCGCAGTGCCAGGGGCGAGATGTCGACCAATAAATCGGTTGGCATTTTTTCGCTTGCCTCTGTGCCCAGTTGAATTCCCGTTGGCGCTTCGCCGCTGGTCGTTGTGCTGGTGCTTGCCTCATTCGCCCGTTCTGCTTGGCTGGTGGATGCAGAACGGGCTACAGAAAAGAATAGAAGCATCGGAAGGGTATTTTCCGGTCCCCCCAATAATCTGCAGCATCTCGGAAAATATCCAGGAGCTGTTCACGGGCTTCTTTATCAAACTTGGCGTTGGCTGGAATTTGCTCCAACACCACGATAAAGCCTGGCTGCGGGCCAGACTTGTGCAATGGGTCGGTCATGCAGTCGTACAAGGCATCAAAGTTTTTGCCAAAGTGGGACGGCACAGTAAATTGCGCCGCGATCAAGTCCAGCACGTCTTGTTTGCTCTGCGCGCTCGACAGATTGGCATACAAAAAGTGCTGGCCCAGGTCTTGGGCAGCAGCTTGCAAGTCGGCCACGCGGAAGGCGCGGATCGACTGGACGATATTGGTTCTAACGGTACGAAGGGGCATTTCCATCTCCGCTTCTCTTTCTGGTTGTAATAACCTGCTTAGGGGACAATCTTGCGGAAGCTCGCGTAATGATCGTCCGAGTAATAACAAGTTTCTGGCGCGGCCTGCTGCAAACCTCCGCACACGATGCGCCGGGCTCCCCGGTCACGCGATCCAGGCGTTTTGACGGTGTACTCGTGGTAGTAGCCACGTTTATGGGCTGGCAGCATGCGCTCCCGGTTGCCAAAAACTACACCATCTTTTTCATATGGAAATGGCCCGCCTTTGCCTATCAAGGCATAGGTGTCACGCGCTTGTTTGGGTAATTCAGTACTGGCTACGGTGCCAAATGTTTCTTCTGCTAAGAATCCCTTGGCCCATGTTTGACCTGAAGCGAATACAGCACAGGTCAATAACAATGAAGCAACTACCAACTTACTTACCGTGGCACGCACACTCAACATTGGCTTCTTTCCATAGATCATCGAACTCGTGCTTTTACGGGTAAACCCGAAAACTCGATGACTAGAGTGTGACTGAAATCGTCAAAAAAGGCAAGCGCCCGCACTAAAACAATGCCTGGAACAAGCGCTTTTTTTCATATTTAGTGTGTGCACACTATCGCAATGACGCTTATCTGGCGGCGTTTGCATCGGCCACGGTTAAGGCTGTCATATTGACAATTCGGCGCACGGTGGTGGACGCTGTCAAAATATGCACCGGTTTGGCCGCTCCGAGCAAAACCGGGCCAATGGCAATGCCACCGCCCGCTGTGGTTTTGAGCAGGTTGTAGGCAATATTGGCGGCATCGATATTGGGCATGACCAGCAAGTTCGCATCGCCCACCAAGGTGCTGCGCGGCATGATCACCGCGCGCTGGGCCGAATCCAAGGCCACATCTCCATGCATTTCTCCGTCCACTTCCAACCATGGAGCCTGGGCCTGCAACAAAGCCAGGGTCGCGCGCATTTTGATGGCGCTAGGGTGGTTGGAGCTGCCAAAATTGGAATGCGACAGCAGCGCAGCCTTGGGCCGTATACCAAAGCGCAGCATCTCTTCTGCAGCCATGATAGTGATCGCGCACAGTTCTTCGGCTGTCGGGTCGTAGTTGACGTGGGTATCGACCAAAAATACTTGCCGATCTGGCAGCAGTAAACCATTCATGCAGGCATAAATTTGCACTTCGGCGCCAGCACCGGAGCCATTGCCGCTGCGCTTGCCGATCACTTGGTCGATATAGTGCAGGTGCATGGCGGTATTGCCCCAAGTGCCGACAATCATGCCGTCCACCTCACCCTTGTGCAGCAGCATCGAGCCAATCAAGGACAAACGTCGGCGCATCTCGATTTTGGCAATTTGCACGGTGATGCCATGGCGCTCGGTCATGCGGTGGTAGGTCTGCCAAAAGTCGCGGTATCGGTGGTCTTGCTCGACGTTGACCACGTCGTAATCCAGGCCTTCTTTGAGGCGCAGACCAAAGCGCTCAATGCGCTGGGCAATAACGGCTGGGCGACCGATCAAGGTGGGGCGCGCCAAATTTTCATCGACCACAATTTGTGCGGCGCGCAAAACGCGCTCTTCTTCGCCTTCGCAATAAGCCACGCGCTTGCGGCTGGCCTTGCGGGCAGCGTCAAAAATCGGCTTCATGGTGGTGCCCGATGCGTAGACAAAGCTCTGCAGCTTCTCGCGATAGGCTTGCATGTCTTGGATTGGGCGCGCGGCCACACCGCTGTCTGCGGCAGCCTTGGCTACAGCTGGCGCAATCTTCATCATCAAGCGTGGGTCAAAGGGCTTGGGAATCAAATACTCGGGGCCAAAGGCCAATTGCTGGCCTGCATAGGCGGCAGCCACCACCTCGCTTTGCTCAGCTTGCGCCAGCTCGGCAATGGCGTAGACCGCTGCAATTTCCATCTCAACCGTGATGGTGGTGGCACCAGAGTCCAGCGCGCCACGGAATATGTAGGGGAAGCACAAGACGTTGTTAACTTGGTTGGGGTAGTCGGTGCGGCCAGTGGCCATGATGGCATCACTGCGCACAGCTTTGACATCTGCCGGATCAATTTCGGGGTTCGGGTTGGCCAGGGCCAAGATGATGGGTTGGGCCGCCATCTTTTTCACCATGTCTTGCTTGAGCACGCCGCCCGCTG
>CANFOR010000099.1 GCA_947448675.1 Betaproteobacteria bacterium | reverse complement strand
GACCTGGCCAGTTTGCAAGAGCCAGGCGATGCGGGTGGTGAGCACCCGGGTCTTGCCCGAGCCAGCACCCGCCAAGATGAGTGCGTGTTCGCTGGGCAGGGTGACGGCGGCGCGCTGCTCGGGGTTGAGCGCATAGATCAAAGGGCCGTGCTGGCTGTGTAAGACCGGGCCGCTGGCCGCGACCAATGCAGATGATGGATCTAAAAGAGAAGCTTGTGAGAACATGGGCCCATTGTAGAAAGCCTTCGCTATGAATCGCCCTGCCCTGCTGCGCTTATTTCCACACTCGTCTGCACACACGCCTGCATTGGCTGGCATGCGAGCATGGCCACGCCTGCGCACAGCGCCTGGCTTGCTGCGTGGCCATGCCGCGCTGATGGCCCTGTTCTGTACTGCACTGGCTGCTATGTGCTTGCCGCGCGCCGCACTGGCGCTTTCTTACTGTGCCAGCGACGGCCAAGCCGCGCCCATGGCCTTGGTCGAGCGCTTTATCAGCGCCGACTGCGCCGCCTGCTGGAGCGAGCCTGCAACCTTGAGCGCACCTGCCAACAGTGTGGCCATCGACTGGGTGCTGCCCGGCAGCCAAGGCGATGACGCACCGCTTTCGGCCATTGCCTCGCGCGACGCACAAGCGCGTTGGCAGGCGCTGGGCTTGCCCGCCAATGCCTTGGTACAAGGCCGTTATACGCATAGCAGCGCGCTGCCTGCCCACGCCCCGTACACCGTGCGCGTGGCGCACGGCTTGCCGGTGAACGACTACATTGGCACCTCGATCGAAGCCAAAGCTGTAGACGAAGCAGCCAGCGCGGGTGGCGCGGCCAATGCCCCGGCCCCAGCCGAGCATGCCGTGTGGCTGCTGCTGGTAGAACACATTCCAGCCGGTACTGAAGGCACTCCGGTCGCTCGAAATATAGCAAGAAATTCCCTGCAAGGCGCATGGAATATGCGTGAGCAGCTATTAAAAAATGAGCAACCAAGGTTTTATGAAGCCCGCCCAATGCAGCTCGCACCCGGCGCGCAGGCTACTCGCTTGGGCGTAGTAGGTTGGTTGCAAGATGCATCGGGTGCGGTCTTGGCCGCCGCCCGTTCGCGCTGTGAAGAGGCCACGCCCTAGCGCTAACGAGCACCTGCGAATGCCACAATACAGCTCCTCACCACCTGCTTAGGAGCTGCCCATGGGCGCTGAACCCTTGCCACTCGACCCGACCATCGTGCACACGCTGCAAGGCGTGACCACGGCCACCCTCACCACCGTACTGCTCAAAAAAGGCCTGCGCAATCTGTGGATGCGCGGAGCGCGCCCATTGCAAGCGGGCCTGCCGCGCTTGGTGGGCAGGGCCTTTACCCTGCGCTTTGTGCCTGCGCGTGAAGACCTGGCCACGCCAGCATCTTGGGGCGCACCGATCTCGACCCGCGCGGCGATAGAGGCCATGCCCGCAGGCTGCATTGCCGTGGTCGACGCCATGGGCGTGACCGACGCGGGCATTTTTGGCGACATTCTCTGCGCACGCATGCAAAAGCGCGGCATCGCCGCCTTGGTGACCGACGGCGTAGTGCGCGACGTGGCGGGCGTGCTGGGCACCCGCCTGCCCGTGTGGTGCCAAGGCACAGCGGCCCCGGCTTCGGTCGCAGGCCTGACCTTTGTGGCTTGGCAAGAACCCATTGGCTGCGGCGGCGTCGCCGTCTTCCCCAATGACGTGGTGGTGGTTGACGCCGACGGCGCAGTGCTGATTCCGGCCAACTTGGTCGAAGAAGTTTGCGCCCTCGCGGTCGAGCAAGAACGCTTGGAAGGCTGGATCATGGGCGAGGTAGAAGCAGGCCTGCCCCTGCCCGGCCTGTACCCACCCAATGAAGCCAACAAAGCGCGTTACGAAGCCTGGGCTCAAGACAAGCGCTAAAGCATTTTCAAAACTTACGCCATGAAGCTCACGATTGTTCCCATCTATGCAGCGCTGTTAGCTCTGCTTTTTATAGCACTCAGCGTACGCACCTTGCGCCTGCGCAGGCGTTTGCAAATTGCCGTGGGTGATGCGGGCAACGCCACCATGCTGCGCGCGATGCGGGTGCACTCGAACTTTGCCGAGTACGTGCCCTTGACTTTGCTGCTCATTGCTTTTGTGGAATTGGGCGGAGCCGCCGCCTGGCGCGTGCACTTGTTCTGCATGTGTCTGCTGGTGGGCCGCTGCGTGCATGCCTATGGTGTCAGCCAGCTCAAAGAGAACTACCGCTTTCGCGTAGCAGGCATGGTCTTTACGCTGTACTGCCTTGCAGCTGCCGCCGTTTATTTGCTGCTGCGTGCGCTCTTTACTGCCCTGTAGCCGTCACGCTGCATTGCAGGCTAAAGCTGAGTGAACTATTGGCCGGGAAACTGGCAATGGCCAAGCCCGGCGCAGTGAGCAAAGCCGTGGCCATGGCGCTGCTGCTGAGCACCGGGCACAGCGCGCTGCCAGAGGCCACGGCGCAACTGGCCCCCGTGCAACTGAGCCCGGCGGTGGGCTGGTCTAGCACCCGGGCTCCGTCGCCTGCAAAGGGGCCGTTATTGAAGGCTGTGATGGTGTAGGACGTGGTGGAGCCTGCCACTAGGCTGCTCACACCATTGGTTTTGCTAATGCCCAGCGATGTGCAGGCCACCACCTGGCTGCTGGCATTGGCGCTCAGGGGCTGCACCACAAAACCGGCCGAGCCTTGGAGTGTGCTGGCCACTGCCAGCGTGCCAATGGGGAAGCTGCCATTCACCGGCTGCATGCTGGTGGCGCTGAGTGCTTGGGTGGCCGTGTTGACGATCGTAGCGGCGCAATTGCCAACTGCGCTAGACACCGGGGCCGTGATGCTGAAGAGCAAACTGCCGCCTGCAGGAATAGTGGCAGTAGAAGCGATTGCCCCCGTGCCCGATGCCGCCGGGCATAGCGCTGCGCCCGATGCGCTGCAGGTCCAGCTAGAAAAGCCCAGACCAGCAGGCACCGCGTCGCTGAGGCTCACACCCACGACATCGTGCGCGGTAAGCGGAGCTACCGTCAAAACTGCGGGCGTAACATTGGCAAAACTCACCGTATAGCTGAGCGTGCCACCCAAGGTGGTGGTGCTCGCCGACACCGACTTGCTGGTGCGCAAGGACACGTCGTTGTCAATAATCGTGTGGGTCATGAGCGTGGTGGCCGTGCCACCGCAAGCCATGGTGTTGCCCACCAGATAGGGGTAGGCCATTGAGCTGGGCATATTGAAGCTGATGACCTCATTGTTTTCAATGGCCGTGTCGTCGAGCACGCGCAGGGGCAAAACAAAGTCGGTATTGTTTTTGTCAAAACCGTAATTGCCTATAGGAATGTTAAAAGTGAGCGTGCCAGACTGCGTGGCGGCGTTGTAGCTCACCACCAGACCCGCAAGCGTGCTGGTGCCGCCAAAATCGTAGTCGCTCAGGTACACCGCAGAGGGCGAGCTAAAAGTCAGCGTCATGGGCATGGCTGCGGTCACCGCGCCCACAAAGCGCAGCTTAGGGGTTTGCGCCATGGGGCTGCCCTCTACGCTGAAGGTACTTGTCGTAAGCTCAGCATAGGGCTTGAGGTTGATGTTCAGGTCGTCTAGCAAATTGCCTACGGATAAATTGCCACCAGCACTCGACACCGCTATAAAACCCAGCGGCTGCAAGCCGGTAGCGCCTGTGTAGGTGTAGGTACCGCTGTAGCGCGTCCAGCCATTGGCAATGGAAACGGCGCTGGCACCAGTGGTACCCGCAGCCACGGCAGTGACCGCTCCGACCACACCATTGGTATTGCCCGTTTGAAAAGTCATGATGGGCGCTGTGCCACTGGCCTCAAAGCGTGCGGAGTCAACGCCCTGACGCCCCCGGTGGGCAAAATTGAAAGTAAACGACTCACCATTGGTCAAACAAATGCTTTGGTACAACTTGGAGGCGCTATTGGCGTTTAATTCGGCAAGCACTTTGCCTTGTGCAGGTACGACCCCAAGAAAATTATTGAACCAAAGTTCTATGGGCGCGCAGGTATAGGGCGCAACGTTGTACGGAGCCGCAGTGACAGGGCCATTGCCTGCCGGACACACATTGGTAAACGTGGCGGAGGTGGTGTTCCAGCCCGGCACCTCGCCTTGGTCCATAAAAACCCAGTCCACTGCCGTAGCGAAATAGGTGTTGTAAGGCACAGCACGGGTGCCGGTAAATGGGTCTTCAAAGCTAGGGTCAATAATCGAGCGTTGCAATTGCGCGTGTGCCATCATGCCCACCATGCACAAGCACAGTAGCAAAATAAACTTCCCTATTTTTCGCCGCGAAAAGAACAATTGCACAATTTCAAAAAATATAATTTACAAAATTTGCGGTTGGATTTTTTTGACTAGGCTTTTATTTTCGCAGAAATCAATATCGACATTCGTGAGGTAATACCGATAAACACCTTCAAGGCGCAGTTTGTGCAGGTATTGCTACGAAAATAGTACCCCGCCCAGGCCCTGATAGAATCAACCACCGGGCCCAAGCATTTGTGGCCCGGTTTCTTTTTGCGCATGCCGCAAGCCTAAGCCGGGCTCCAATCCAAGTGCTCATCTGTTCGATCAACAGCCATTTTGGAGCTTGGAACCATGGAAATTTTTGACTACGACAACGTCTTGCTGCTGCCGCGCAAATGCCGTGTGGAAAGCCGTTCGGAGTGCGACGCCAGCGTCACTTTAGGCGGGCGCAGCTTTCGCCTGCCAGTGGTGCCGGCGAATATGAAGACGGTGGTGAATGAGAGCATTTGCACCTGGATGGCGCAAAACGGCTACTTCTACGTGATGCACCGCTTTGATTTAGACAACCTGCAGTTTGTCAAAGACATGCATACCAAGGGCTGTTTTGCCAGCATCTCGCTGGGTGTGAAAAAACCCGACTACGACACCGTAGACCAACTGGTAGCTGCCAAACTAGTGCCCGAATACATCACCATCGACATCGCGCACGGCCACGCCGACAGCGTGAAAAACATGATTGCTTACCTCAAAGCCAAGCTGCCTACTAGCTTTGTGATAGCAGGCAATGTGGCCACGCCCGAGGCGGTGATTGACCTGGAAAACTGGGGCGCTGACGCCACCAAGGTGGGCGTGGGCCCGGGCAAGGTGTGCATCACCAAGCTCAAAACCGGTTTTGGCACTGGCGGCTGGCAACTCTCAGCGCTCAAATGGTGCGCGCGCGTGGCGACCAAGCCCATCATCGCCGACGGTGGCATTCGCAGCCATGGCGACATTGCCAAGAGCGTTCGCTTTGGTGCCAGCATGGTCATGATTGGCTCGCTGTTTGCAGGCCACGAAGAGTCGCCCGGCAAAACCGTCGAGGTAAACGGCGAGCAATTCAAGGAGTATTACGGCTCGGCCAGCGATTTCAACAAAGGCGAGTACAAGCACGTCGAAGGTAAGCGCATTTTGGAGCCCATCAAGGGCAAGCTGTTCAATACGCTGGTGGAGATGGAACAAGATGTGCAAAGCTCGATCAGCTATGGTGGCGGCACCAAACTCATGGACATCCGCAAGGTGAACTATGTGATCTTGGGCGGCGACAACGCCGGTGAGCACCTGTTGATGTAAATTTAATAGCAGTCTACGCAGTACTGGCGCGCCTTTCAGCGGTTTTTACTACCGTTCAGCAATTGCATACCCAATTGCTGCAAACGATGGCCGGGCTGGGCCAGTGCATTGAGCACGCTGAAGTGGTTGCACCCCGCAAGCAGCTCACACACCGGCACCCGGGCCCGGCCCCAACTGCGTTGAATCAAACGGCACTGGCGCGCAAACTCAGTACTCTCGTCGGCACCGGCCACGCTGTACAAGCTGCCTTGCACGGGCGGTGGAAACCAAGCCGGACTGCATTGCAACACTTGCGCGGACGTGAGCAGCAAGCTTTGCTGCAAAAAGGGCGCGTGCATGATGGCGTCCAGTTCGTGCAAGCCCGAAACCGAGAGCGCGTTGCGCAGCAAGCCAACGGGCAAGCCTGGCTGGTAACGCGGCCAATCACAGGCCAGCAACATCGCCGCCAAATGCCCGCCTGCCGAATGCCCTGCCACGCTGATGCGCGTTGGATCGCCGCCATAGCGCGCGATGTTTTGGTAAACCCAAACCAGGGCTTGCACCATTTGCAAAACAATCTGCGGCAGCGTGACGGGCGCTTGCGGTGTGCCCGGGCACAGCGCGTAATTCGGCACCACCACGCAGGCACCCTGCCGGGTGAATGCAGGCGCGATGAAGGAATGGTCGGCTTTGTCTAGGCTGCGCCAGTAGCCGCCGTGGATGAACACCAACACCGGGGCTGGCTGGCTTGCGTCGCCTGGGAAAACATCTAAGGTCTCGCTAGCGTCTTGGCCGTAGGCAAGGTCGAGTGCACAGGGCTGACGGCTGCGCACCGTGGCGGAGTCCTGCGCCCAGCGAGAGAGGTAGCCGGCGTAATCGGGCACTAGGGCGCGGTTGTTGTACATGGCATCAAACCATGCCGAGCTGCGTTCAGGTGGTAGCGAGGGGTCTTGCATATGGCTTAAACCAAGTTGCGTGGGTCGGTTGCCAAAAGCAGTTCAACCAAGGACTGCAAACTGCGCTGCAGCGGCGCAAAACCAGCGTGCAGTTTCAGCGTGGACTCGTCCATGTAGAGCCTGCGGTTGATCTCGACTTGGATGCTGTGGCGGTGCTGCGCAGGTCTGCCGTAGCGGCGCACCAACTCCACCCCTTTGTACGGGTGGTTGTAGGCAACCGAATAGCCTAAAGCCTTCAAATGCTCGCAAATCAATAGCGCCAAAGGCAGGCTGGACGTGCTTTCGTCGCGGTTTCCTACCACAAAGTCGGCGTGCACCAGGCCCGGAAAGTCGGTCGCATGGCTGGCTGAAATGGCAGGCATAGAGTGGCAATTGAGGTGCACGCTATAGCCGTGGCGCGCATGGGCGGCGTCGATGGCGGTTGCCACTGCCGCATGGTAGGGCTGCCAGCAATGGGCAATGCGCGTGGCCACTTCGTCAACACTGAGCAGGCGCTGGTAAATCGGTACGCCATCGTCGGTGAACTTCCAAATCAAGCCTTTGCCCAAGCGCACTTTGGAGAGGACGGCAGGGTCGGTTTCGAGCGTGCCCGGCCAGGGGCCGTTGAGCATAGAAAGGTCTAGTTCGGTGGTGTTGCGGTTGGCATCTAGATAGCTGCGCGGAAATAGCGCCTCGACCCAAGCCACGCCCAGTGCGGGCGCAAAAGCGTAGAGCTTTTCAACATGGGTGTCTTCGGCACGGCGCAGGGTGGCCAGCGCACAAGCGTAGCCAAAATCCGGTGGATAAGCGGTACCGCTGTGGGGGGAGTCCAGCACCAATGGTGTAGAGCCCGGGCTGGATAGAAGCATGGTGTGCACGCTTCGATTGTCTACCAAGATGCAACTGTCGTGCAGTGCATCGCGATGGTGGTGCAATCTAGAAAGATGGTGGGCGATGCAAGTTTCGAACTTGCGACCCCTGCAGTGTGAATGCAGTGCTCTACCCCTGAGCTAATCGCCCTGAACCCGGTTCAGGAAAGCCTTTGATTATGCCACAGCCTCTGAGGGCATTGGCTCGTAATTGCGCCACAGGGTTTTGCCTTTGCTGGCTTTGTCGAGTTGGGCCAACTGCTCCTCGTGTGCGGCGCATTCTTGCGCGTTGGCGCGCAACACGGGCAGTTCATAGCTGCTCAAATCGACGTGCTCCAACAAAGGGCCACTACCGGTAGCGCTGGCCACATCGATCAACAAAGCATCTTGCCCGCGGGTAAGGTTGATGTACACATCGGCCAGCAACTCGGCATCGAGCAGTGCGCCGTGCAAGGTGCGGCCTGAGTTGTCTACGCCCAGGCGGTCGCACAGCGCGTCGAGGCTGTTGCGTTTGCCGGGGTAGAGCTCCTTGGCCATCATCAAGGTGTCGGTCACGCTTTGCACAAAATGCTTGAAGACCGGCTTGCCAATGCGTTCGAGTTCTTTGTTCAAAAAACCCACGTCAAAGGGTGCGTTGTGGATGATGATTTCGGCGCCATGCAGGTAGTCGAGCAGCTCGTCGGCCACCTGGGCAAACTTGGGTTTGTCGCGCAAAAATTCATTGCTGATGCCGTGCACCTTGAGCGCGTCTTCGTGGCTGTCGCGCTCGGGGTTGAGGTAGAAATGTTTGTTGTTGCCGCTGAGTTTGCGGTTGAGCAACTCGACACAACCGATTTCAATAATCCGGTCGCCGTAGTTGGCTGACAAACCCGTGGTTTCGGTGTCGAGAATGATTTGGCGCATGCCCGAACTATAGCGCCCAGGATATCGGCCAGGCGGCACGGAGTAACCGTTTTAGCAGCAATGCGAATGAAAACGGTTATCATTTGGCGTATAAACCCTTCACAGCACAGCCAATTTTTGTCAATGGAAAGCGCCTCCATGTCCAAGCTACCGCTCGAATTGCACGACACGCATGATTTGTACGGCGCACCTTTGCGCCAAGCCTGCATCGTCACCAAGGTGCTGGCCCCGGCGCATGCGCCTGAATGGGCGCGTTGGTTGGCCGAGCTGGGCTTCATCCCTGGCGAACAGGTAAGCGTGCTGGCACGCGGCTTGTCGGCCTCGGCCCCCTTGGTGGTGCGGGCGGGCAGCTCAACCTTTGCGCTACGCCAAGCCGAGGCTGCTTGCGTACAGGTGCAGCCACTAGCTGCAGCGCTGGCGGTGGCTACGGCAGCATGAGCCAAGCCATTGTTCATGTGCACCGGGGGGGCCCGCTGGTAGCCTTGGTGGGCAACCCCAACTGCGGCAAAACCGCCCTCTTCAACCTGCTCACCGGCAGCCGGCAAAAGGTCGGTAATTACGCCGGTGTTACGGTCGAGCGCAAAGAAGGCAAATTCATCACCGCCAACGGCAAAGGCCTGCGCGTACTCGACCTGCCCGGCGCCTACAGCTTGCACCCGCGCTCACCCGACGAACGCGTCACGGTGGACGTGCTCTACGGCCGCGCCATCGGCGAAAAGCGGCCCGACCTGGTGGTTTGCGTGGTCGATGCCACTAACTTGCGGCGCAATCTGCGCTTGGTCTTGGCCGTGAAACGCTTGGGCATACCCTGCGTGGTAGCGCTGAACATGAGCGACTTGGCCCAGCGGCGCGGCATCCATATAGACGCCCAGGCCTTGAGCTTGGCGCTGGGCCTGCCCGTCATCAGCAGCGTGGCCACCCAGGGCGATGGCGACGCAGCCTTGCGCGCTGTGTTAAACGACCGCAGCCAGTGGCACATCCCAGAGCCGCAGGGGCGGCGTGGCGCGCCCAGCCCTGCAGATAGCCCCGCTGTAGCCCACACGCTAAGCCCCAGCCCAGCGCAAGACCCAGCGCACGAACACCACATCCAAGCCGACCACGACGCTGTACGCGGCATTCTGCAAGGCCTGGGCCTGGACCACTTGGTACCCAACACCGCCAGCGACCGCATCGACCGCGCCGTGCTGCACCCGGTGCTGGGCCCCCTGCTGCTGGCCCTGGTGCTGTTCTTGGTCTTCCAAGCCGTGTTTTCATGGGCGCAGTGGCCGATGGATCTCATCAAACAAGCCAGCACCGTGCTGAGCGAATTTGCCGCCACCCAACTACCCGGCCCCGGGCCTTGGGCCTGGGTCAACAGCTTGGTCGTCAACGGCATCTTGGCGGGCGTGAGCGGCGTGCTGGTGTTTTTGCCGCAAATCATTATTTTGTTTTTCTTTATTTTGGCGCTCGAAGAATCGGGCTATTTGCCGCGCGCCGCCTTCTTGCTTGACCGCGTGATGGGCAGCGTGGGCCTGTCGGGCCGCTCCTTCATACCTTTGCTGTCGAGCTTTGCCTGCGCCATACCCGGCATCATGGCCACCCGCACCATCTCCGACCCGCGCGACCGCTTGGTGACCATCATGATCGCGCCGCTGATGACCTGCTCGGCCCGCCTGCCGGTCTACGCGCTGCTGATCGGCGCCTTCATTCCGGCGCGCGAGGTCTGGGGTGGGCTGGAGCTGCAGGGGCTGGTGCTGTTCGGCCTGTACCTGGCCGGCATCGTCGGCGCGCTGGCGGTGGCCTGGGTGCT
>CANFOR010000098.1 GCA_947448675.1 Betaproteobacteria bacterium | reverse complement strand
GCGTTTGAATGCAAGCAAAGACCCCCAGACCAAGGAGCGCCTTGACGCCTTGCTTAAGCAGTATGAGCAAACCCGCGTACAGGCCGGTGCGATTTTGGGTAATCTGCAAGGCTTGGTTTCAGCACGTGAAGCGCAATCTTCCATTATTGCTGACAGTGAGCCTCTGCGTCGTAGCCTAGAAGAGTTGCAAGGCGACTTGTCCACCCGTTCGGGCCTTGGGGTTGGCTCCTTGATCGTTCTGGCGTTTTCGGCCTTGGTGGCGCTCGCCGCTGCAGGTGGGTTGGCCTATGTCCAATTGCAAGACAGTCGGCAGCGCCAAGGTGTTGCCGAAAACCAGCGTTTAGAAGCTGAGCACCAAGAGCTAGAGGCTAAACGTGTGAACGACGCCAACCAGGCCGCTATTTTGCGTTTGATGAACGAGTTGCAAACAGTCGCTGAAGGCGATTTGACGCAAGAAGCCACGGTGACCGAAGACATTACTGGCGCTATTGCCGACTCGGTGAATTACACGGTAGAAGAGTTGCGCTCACTGGTGGGCAACGTGCAAAACACCGCGACCCGCGTGGCGCAAACCACCGCACAGGTGGAGAGCACGTCGACCGAGCTCTTGGCCACTTCCACCGAGCAGTTGCGCGAAATTCGTGAAACTGGCCAATCGGTGCTGGAGATGGCAAATCGGATTAACCTGGTGTCGACCCAAGCACAAGAATCGGCAACGGTGGCACGCCAATCGCTGATGGCTGCGGAGTCTGGCTTGTCGGCTGTGCAAAATGCCATTGGCGGTATGAACACCATTCGCGACCAGATCCAAGACACTTCTAAACGCATTAAACGCCTGGGCGAATCGTCACAAGAAATTGGCGAGATCACCGAGCTGATCTCTGACATTACCGAGCAAACCAACGTTTTGGCTTTGAACGCGGCCATTCAGGCGGCGTCGGCTGGTGAGGCTGGCCGCGGTTTCTCGGTGGTGGCCGAAGAGGTGCAACGACTGGCCGAGCGTTCTGCCGATGCGACGCGCCAGATTTCTGCGCTCGTAAAGGCCATTCAAACCGACACACAAGACGCTGTGGCCGCTATGGAGCGCTCCACGCAGGGCGTGGTGCTAGGGGCTAAATTGTCGGACAACGCTGGTACGGCATTGTCCGAAATTGACCAAGTGTCACGTCGCCTGGCTGAGCTGATTGAGCAAATTTCGCAGTCGGCTTCTAAAGAGGCCGTATCTGCTAACGAAGTGGCGGGCAATATTCAACATATTTTTGCGGTGACCGAGCAAACTGGCGAAGGTACGCGATCGACAGCAGATCAGGTGCGCACACTCTCGCATATGGCCGAAGAGCTGCGCCAGTCGGTTTCGCGCTTTAAGATTGCCTGATTCGCATTTGAATGGGGCTGTACATGCAAATTGCGTCCACTGAAGCCAACAACACTGCTGAGCATGATCTCGGTATTGGCGATCTCGGTCCCTTGGCCTGGGTGCTTGATGAATTGCGCAAATCTTTGGATGGCGCAACCAAAGCGCTCAAGCGTTTTGTCCGCGATGCCGAGCAAGCCCGTGGCTCAGACTTGGCTTCGCTTGACGCCGCGCCACTGCGCATTGCCAGGCAGCAGTTGCACCAAGCCGTTGGTGCGTTGGAAATGGTCGGCTTGCCTGGGCCGGCCTTGGTTCTTCGGGCCATGGAGGCGGTGGCACAGCGTTTCGTGCAGCAACCCGAGTTGTGCAGCGAAGATGCCGCTGCACGTGTCGAGCGCGCCGGATTCGCGCTTACCGAATACCTTGAGGTTTTACTGGCAGGAAAGCCGGTTTCGCCGGTAGCGCTGTTTTCGCAGTACCGTGAAGTACAAGAGGTGGTGAAGGCCGATCGCATTCACCCTGCGGATTTATGGCCTGTGCCATGGCAATGGCTGAATGTAGCTTTGCCTACAGGGGCTAGCCATGGCTTTGATGCCATTTCGCGCACCCAGCTTGACAGTGCTGTGTTGCAAATCATGCAAGGCGCGCAGCCCGCATTAAGTACCGAATTGGCTGAGCAATGTGCTGCCTTAGCGCGCAGTGCCGAGCAGCTTCACGTCGCTACATTTTTAGCTTTAATGGCGGCATGTTTTCAAGCCATTGGTGCCCGTTGTTTGGCTGTAGATCTGTACGTCAAGCGTGTGCTACCACGCGTACTCTTGCAGTACGCCAGTTTGGCCCGTGGCGAAACCAGTTTGTCGGATCGCTTGGCCCATGACTTGCTGTTTTTTTGTTCGCAAGCCAAGCAGTTGCCCAACGGTTTCACCCCCCTGCTGGAGGCCGTAAGGCAAGCTTATGGGCTAGCACGCAGCCAGCCCGTGGCATATTTAGAAGCCAGCTTTGGGCGCTTTGACCCTGTAGTCTTGGCACAAGCGCGTAAACGCATTGCTGCCGCCAAAGAAAGCTGGACTGCATTGGCGGGTGGCGACACGCAAAAATTCAGGTCACTCACCGACCAGTTCAGTTTGGTGAGCGAGTCCATCACCAAGTTGCACCCCAGCAGCACCGACTTTGCACAAGCCCTCACGCGTTGCATCGAGACAGTAGTCCGCACCGGGCAAGCCCCCAGCGCCCCCTTGGGCATGGAGGTGGCGACATCTATTTTGTACCTAGAGGCCGCCTTTCAGGACCTCGACCCGAATGACCCGTATTTAAGCGAGCGCACGACGCATCTGGCCCAGCGCTTGGACTCTGTGGCCAGTGGCCACGCGCCCCAGCCCCTTGAGTCGTGGATGGAAGACCTCTACCGCCGCGTCAGCGACAAGCAAACCATGGGCAGTGTGGTCGGTGAGCTGAAGCTGTCGCTTGGCGAGCTTGAAAAATCGCTCGACCAGTTCTTCCGCAATCCGCAAGACAAAAACAGCTTGCAGCGCGTACCCGACCAATTGGCCCAAATGCGCGGCGTACTGTCGGTACTGGGCTTAGACCATGCAACACAGGCGGTAGGCCGTATGCGCGACAGCGTAGAAGCCATGTTGGTCACCGAGATTGACGAGGCGCGTGCGCGTGAAGCAGGCACCTTCGATCAACTCGGTAACAACCTGGGTGCCTTGGGTTTCTTGATCGACATGCTGAGCTACCAGCCTGCCTTGGCCAAAAAACTGTTTGTGTATGACGCACAAACCAACGAGCTCAAGCCCTTGATGGGTCGCAGCATGCCAGCGGTACTGGACGCGCATGCCGTAGCCGCCAATCTGCCCGCAACCGCGACGTCTTATTCCACGACCCAAACCCTGTCGATGGAAGCCTTGGCCTTGGTGCACGATGCTGGTAATGCAATGGCCCCCGATATGGGGCATCTGCTAGAGGCCCTGGCCACCCATGCCGCTTTAGACGACAACACTGCTTTGGCACAAGCCGCTCGCGAAGCCTCTGAGGTCATCCACACGCAGAGCAATGAAGGAGGAGGCGCCCCTTCCGCCGCTAGCGCCCAAGCCTTGCACGCCTTCGTTGCCAGCGCCAGCCCCGCGCCAGTCGTTTTAGAGCCCGCGCAAGCGGCAGTCGATTTTGAAGAAGACGATTTGCGCGGCATCTTTTTAGAAGAAGCCGCTGAGGTTATCGCCGGTGGTAGAGTTGCTGTGCAAGCTCTGCATACGGCATCTGCCGAAGTCAGCGAGCTCACCACTCTGCGCCGGGCTTTCCACACCCTCAAAGGCAGTTCACGCATGGTGGAGTTGCCAGTTTTTGGTGATGCGGCTTGGTCAATGGAACAAGTGCTTAACACTTGGTTAGCCGATCAAAAACCGGCTACGGAACCACTGCTGCACTTGTGTAGTCAGACCTTTGACGCGTTCGCGCAATGGGCTGGCGACATTGCTGCGGGCACCGATCAACACTGGACCGCCGCTGCCATTTCTACCAGCGCCGACCAGATGCGCAATCAGGGAACTTTGCAGCCGATCGTTTGGCCTGCAGCTGCTCCGAATGCCGAGCTTGCAAACCTCGACTTGGCGGATATTGACTTCGATTTCGAGCTAGGTTTGCCCGAACCTGCAGCGCCGTCCGCCGATGCGCACAATGCCGCGCTGCTGGACACGAACCTACCGGATCCCATGGCTTTGGAGGTTGATTTCGAGCACCTGAGCGCCGCCTCATTCCCCGCGCCAGAACCCGCGGTGCTTTCAGCCTTGCCGCAGGCTGCTGAGTCATTGGATGACTTGAACGATTTCTCCTTTGATCTCGATCTCGACCTACCCGACAACGCGCAAGAACCGCATGCCGCCCAGGCCCCTTCTGTCGATACAGTCGCTGCATTGAGCCCACAAGAAATCGATGCGTTGTTTGCCCAGGCTCAGACGCACGACGAGCCCACGCCAACGTCTGCCGCACCATTGCTAGAGCCAACGCAGGTGTTGCACAGCGCGCCAGCCCCGGCCGTTACCGTGCATCACGCCATCGAGCCCGACGCTATTGCGCCGCTCGCCGCAGTCTTGGCTGTGCCTGTTGCCACAGTGATAGCGCAAGCAGCCGCGCCTGAAGTCGCCCAAGCTGAGCCTGCTCAAGCACAACCAAAGCCAGCAGAACCCATTCAAAGCAAGCCTGCTTACGTTTTACATGCCGTGGTGTCTGCTCCAGTTGAAGATCCCACGCACAGTGACGAGCCTGTCAAAATCATTGGTTCGCTGCGCATAGGCTTGGCTCTGTACAACGTCTATTTGAACGAGGCCGACGAGTGGTCGCGCCGTTTGCTCAACGAGCTAGGCGAATGGGCTTTGGAATTGCACCGGCCCGTGCCCGACACTTGCATTGGTTTTGCGCATTCCTTGGCCGGTAGCTCGGCTACCGTGGGCTTTGCGTCCTTGTCCGAACTGGCACGTGCTTTGGAGCACAGTTTGCAGCATCTGCAAATGATCGCGGGTGGCACCGAAGAGCGAGCAGCAGTGTGCGCCCAAGCGGCGGAAGAAATTCGCCATTTGCTGCACCAATTTGCAGCGGGCTTCTTGAAAGAAGCCCGCGCCGATGTGCTGGCCAGCCTCAAGACTTTGCAACTCATTCCTTCAGCCCCTGAGCCTGTTGCACAGGTATACGAAGCCGCGCCAGCGCCAACGCCAGCGCGGGTATCAAAGGCTGAGCCGCTGCTTGCGCCTGTGGTCACACTCCACGAAGCCGTGTTGACGGTACCGCCGCCCACAACTAGCCCTGCTGCCCTGGTCATGGAAACCGTGCCGGTTTTGCATGCGCTAGAGCCTGTGGCCCTGCGTACCCCAGCCAGTGCCAGTGCGGGCCAGGCTTTGGCGCAGCAGCTTGCCGACCCTTTGGCCGACGACGAAGACAACGACATCGACGTGCTCGACGCGCTCGACCCCGATCTCTTTCCCATCTTTGACGAAGAGGCAGCTGAGCTCATGCCCCAGCTGGGCAGCGCCTTGCGCCAGTGGGTCGATCACCCCAGCCAGCAAGACGCCCGCGCCAGTATCTTGCGCGTTTTGCATACCTTAAAAGGCAGCGCCCGCCTCGCGGGTGCGCTGCGCTTGGGCGAGCTCACCCACCGCATGGAGTCGCGCATCGAGCGCATCGGTTCGGCCGAGTTGGCGTCGGCCCAACTCGAGCCTTTACTGCACCGCTTTGACACCATGCAAGCCGTGTTGCAGCTTCTGCGCCACCCAGAAGCTGCTCCCGCGACTGTGTTTGTCAGCCAGCCAGCGCCACCAGGGTCGGCTGCTAGCATCGACAGCCGCCGGGTAGCAGTGTCTGCAGAGCCTGCGCTACAGCCAGCTTCAATCACGCCCCATGCCCCGCTAGCGCTGGTGCAGGCCGCGTCCGCAGCCATGCCAACCAACATCTCGGGCCTGCCACTGCGTACCATGCCCAGCATGGCGCAAAACACGGTCGTGCAAGCCGGGGCCGGGCAGTCGGTGCGGGTGCGTTCGCAGCTGCTCGACCGTTTGGTCAACCAAGCCGGTGAAGTCATGATTACCCGCACCCGGCTAGAGACCGAGCTGAGCCAATTGCGTGGCTCCTTGGGCGACCTCACGGGCAACTTAGACCGTTTGCGCGCCCAACTGCGCGACATTGAGCTGCAGGCCGAAAGCCAAATGCAGTCGCGCTTGGCCCAAGCCAAAGACTCCGCCCAGGGTTTTGACCCACTAGAGTTCGACCGCTTCACCCGCGTGCAAGAGCTCACCCGCATGATGGCCGAGTCGGTCAACGACGTGGCCACCGTGCAGCGCAATTTGCAGCGCACCGTAGAGTCCACTGAAGACGACCTGATCGCACAGGCGCGCCAAACCCGCGAGCTGCAGCGCGACCTGCTGCGCACCCGCATGGTCGAGTTTGAAGGCATCTCCGACCGCCTCTACCGGGTGGTGCGCCAAGCCTCTAAAGACAGCGGTAAACAAGTCAAGCTTGACATCATTGGTGGCTCGATTGAAATGGACCGCGGCGTGCTCGACCGCATGACGCCCGCCTTTGAGCATCTGCTGCGCAACTGCGTAGCCCACGGCATTGAAGACGCCGCCGGGCGCAGCGCTGCGGGCAAAGACGCCAGCGGCGTTATCAGCATCGACCTTCGCCAAGAAGGCAATGACGTCTCGGTCGAGTTCCGCGACGACGGCGCGGGCCTGAACCTGCCTCGTATCCGCGAGAAAGCCCTGGCCCAAGGTCTGCTTGCAGCGGGCCAAAGTTTGAGCGATGCCGAGGCTGCCAATTTAATTTTTACGCCCGGCTTCAGTACCGCCGCCCAGGTCACCGAACTGTCGGGCCGTGGCATTGGCATGGACGTGGTGCGCTCTGAGGTCAACGCCTTGGGTGGGCGCATTGAAACGGCTACCCAAGTCGGCCAAGGCACCAGCTTCAAACTGGTACTGCCCCTCACTACCGCCGTCACCCAGGTGGTGATGCTGCGCGCGGGCAAACTCACCGTGGGCGTGCCAGCCAACGTGGTGGCCACGGTGTTGCGCGCCACCCCCAAAGACGTGCAACAGGCCTACAACACCGGCCGCTATACCTTGGCCGACGGCGAAGTGCCTTTCTTTTGGTCGGGCGCCTTGCTACAAGCCTCGGCCCGCAGTGAAGAAGCCCTGGGCAAAACCATTCCGGTGGTGATCTTCAGCAGCGCCGCCCAGCGGGTGGCCATGCACGTAGACGAGGTGCTGGGCAACCAAGAGGTGGTGGTGAAAAACCTCGGCCCTCAACTGGCGCGCTTGCCCGGTTTGGCCGGCATGTCGGTTATGGCATCTGGGGCGGTGGCGCTGATCTACAACCCGGTGGCCTTGGCCACGGTGTACGGCGAGCGGGCTCGGGCCCTGAGCGCCGACCACGCCGAGCCGCACATGCTAGAGGGCAAGCCCAACCATGCCCTGGCCCTGCCGGTGGCAGCGCAAATCCCTTTGGTCTTGGTGGTAGACGACTCCATCACTGTGCGCCGCGTGACCCAGCGTTTGCTGGTGCGTGAGGGCTTCCGCGTCGCTTTGGCTGCCGACGGCTTGCAGGCGCTCGAGCGTTTGCAAGACGAGCGTCCGGCGGTGGTTTTGTCCGACATCGAAATGCCGCGCATGGACGGCTTTGACCTAGCGCGCAACATCCGCGGCGACGCGCGTTTGCACGACCTGCCCATCATCATGATCACCTCGCGCATCGCCGAGAAGCACCGCGAGCATGCCAAAGAGCTAGGCGTCAACCACTACTTGGGCAAGCCCTATCCTGAAGAAGAGCTGATGAGCTTGGTCAAGCACTACTGTGCCTTGTTCGAAGCGGTTTAAAGCGCTGCGCTGGGACTAAGAAGCTTTGCGCGCGGGCGTGGGCAGCTATATTTTTTATAGCTGCCTACGCATATTTCATGCGCCTTCCAGCCGTTTTTAAGGGTAAAACGGCCTAAAAATCCATCCGTAAACGCTCAAACGGACTTTTTCACGCAAGCGTAGCGCTCGAGCGTGCGCAAGCGGGCCTGAGCATGGTCGACAATGGGCCGGGGGTAGTTCTGGCCCAGCTTCACACCCGCGGCCAGTAAGTCAAAACTACTGGCCAACCAGGGCGCGTGCAGGGCCTCGTTGGGCAGCGCTGCCAACTGCGGCAGGTAGCGCCGAATGAACTTGCCCTGGGCATCAAACTTTTCGCTTTGGCTCAACGGGTTGAAGATGCGAAAGTAGGGCTGCGCGTCGCAGCCGCTGGAGCTGGCCCACTGCCAACCACCGTTGTTGGCAGCCAGGTCAAAGTCGATCAAATGCTGCGCAAAATAGCGCTCGCCCCAGCGCCAATCCAGCCCCAGGTCTTTGCACAAAAAGCTTGCCACCACCATGCGCAGGCGGTTGTGCATGTAGCCTGTTTGGTTGATCTGCGCCATGGCCGCGTCCACCAGCGGGTAGCCGGTGCGGCCCTCGCACCAAGCGGCAAACAAGGCCAGTGCATGTTTGCCGTGTTCCCAGTGAATGGCGTCGTATTCGCGTTTAAAACTGCCACTGGCCACCTGCGGGAAGTTAGCCAAAATTTGAAAATAAAAATCGCGCCAAATTAGCTCCGATAACCATGTGGCCGCGCCCTGGTTGCCTTGTTGCACCAAGGGCAGGGCCAGCGCCACCAGTTGGCGAATCGACACCGTGCCAAAGCGCAAATGCACGCTCAAATAGCTCGGCCCTTTGACCGCCGGAAAGTCGCGCGCAGCCTGGTACTGCGCCATGCGCGGCAAAAAATCTTGCAGCAAGGCTTGCGCACCAGCAGCACCGCAGCGCACTTTGAGGGAAGCCAAATTGCTGGGCTCAAAACCCAGTTCTTGCAGGCTGGGTACGTGGCCCGGCAGGCTGCGGGTATGGGTGCTCGATGCGACTTCGCTCGGCACGGCAGGTGCGTCCAGAACGCTCAGTGTGCGCAGAACTTCTTCTGGCGCAGGCCGCTGCGCCAGCGCTGCTGCATGTTGCGCTACCGGGTGGGCCAGGGTGTCGCATGCTTGCAGTTTTTTTAGCCAGGCATTTTTGTAGGGCGTGAACACGCCATAGGGGCGGCCCATTTGCGTCAGCACTTCTTCGCGCTCAAAAATCACCTGATCTTTGCAGCTGTGCCACGCTATGCCCGCATTGGCCAGTGCGCCGCGCACCGCCGCGTCGCGCGCCAGGGCAAGGGGCTCGTAGTCGTGGTTGGCAAACACGGCTTGCACACCCAGGCTGTGGGCCAGTAGCGGAACTGCGCTCTCGGCCAGCGCGTGCAGCACGATCAAGCCCGCGCCAGGCTGGTCTGCCGTGCCAGCTGTACCAAGATAGCTTGGCTGCACTTGAGCGGCAAGTTGGCGCAGCGCGGCGTCTAGCTCCAGCAAAGACTCACGGATGAATTCCACGCGCCGGTCTTGGCGCGGCAGGTCTTGCAAAATGGCCGTGTCGAAGACAAACACGCAGTGCACTTGCGCGCAGTGTTGCAGCGCGTGGCTTAGGGCTGCATTGTCCTGCACACGCAGGTCGCGGCGAAACCACATTAAGCCGCTATGGAAGCTTTGCTTTGGCACAAACTGCCCTTTCTTGGTCTTCTTTCGGGCCCGGCGGCGGGGCCAGGGTCAAGCTCTGTAAAATCAGCGCATGTCTGCGGATTCTGCCCCCATTAACCTAACGCATCACTTCTTGATTGCCATGCCTGGGGTGGAAGACGAAGTCTTCGCTAAATCGGTAGTGTATTTGTGCGAACACAGCGAGCGCGGTGCACTCGGCCTGGTCATCAACAAACCCAGCGAGATTATGCTCAAAGGCCTGTTCGACAAAGTCGATTTACCGCTGCGACGCGACGACCTCAGCGCCTCCCCGGTGTTTCACGGTGGCCCGGTGCAAACCGAGCGCGGCTTTGTGCTGCACGAGCCCATGACCTCGGGCGCCGAGTCGGCTTACGCGTCTACCATGACCATCCCCGGTGGCCTGGAGATGACTACCTCCAAAGACGTGCTCGAAGCCTTGTCTACCGGAGCGGGCCCACGCCGCGTGTTCATCTCGCTGGGCTACAGCTCTTGGGGCGAAGGGCAGTTGGAGTCCGAGCTGTCTGAGAACAGTTGGCTCACCGTGGGTGCCGACGCCGCCCTGATTTTTGACACCCCCATTGAGCAGCGCTATGCCAAGGCCCT
>CANFOR010000097.1 GCA_947448675.1 Betaproteobacteria bacterium | reverse complement strand
CGCGGATTGGTTTTGTGACAATGGTCGGCCATGGCACCGCTGATGATTTTGTCAAACTGCTGGGGCTGCACACCCATATACGCTAGCCCTTTGGGTAAACCCAAGCGTGCATTCATCTCGGTTATGGCGTCGCCCACTTGGTCGCCTCGTTGTAGACCCATCGCATGGGCCATGCGGTCTAAGCGCCTATCTGCACGCACCGATTCGGCTTGCGCATTAAAGCGCACCACGGCAGGCAAAAACATGGCGTTGAGCGTACCGTGGTGCAGGCGTGGGTCAACGCCGCCCAGACTGTGGCTGAGCGAATGCACGCAGCCAAGGCCTTTTTGAAAGGCCATGGCACCTTGCATGGAAGCGCTCATTAAATTCATGCGCGCTTCGCGGTCATTGCCGTTTTGGGTGGCGCGTTCAATCCAGGCCCAACCGCGCTGCAAGCCGTCGAGAGCTATGCCGTCTGCGGGCGGATTGAAGGCGGGGGCCATAAAGGTTTCCATGCAATGGGCAATGGCGTCCATGCCAGTGGCTGCGGTGAGCTGCGCGGGCAGGCCCAGGGTTAACTCAGGGTCACAAATGGCGGCCTTGGGCACCAAGTGCCAGGAGTGAAAGCCGAGTTTGCGGTGGTCATCTACGATCAAGATCGCGCCGCGCGCTACCTCGCTGCCCGTACCACTGGTGGTGGGCACTGCAATCAGGGGCGCTACCTTGTCCGTGATGCGCGTGGAGCCGCCTTCGATGGTGGCGTAATGCGTCAGTGGTCCCGCGTGGGTGGCAGCAATGGCAACGCCTTTGGCGCAGTCGATCGAAGACCCTCCGCCAACGGCAATCAGACCATCGCATTGGCTGGATTGGTAGAGGGCGCTGGCCGCCCGCACCGCCGCTTCGGTGGGGTTGGATGGGGTTTTGTCAAACACGGTGCTGGGAATGCTGCCCAAAGCATCGAGTGCTTTTTGTAAAATGCCAGCAGCCACAACCCCCCCGTCGGTCACGATCAAAGGCTTGGTAATGCCCGTCCGCTGGCACTCTTGTGCTAGCAAACGGATAGCACCAAAGTCAAATTGAATCTGCGTGATGTACTGGATAAAGGCCATGGTGTGTAATCTCATTCGTAAAAACGCGATGCGCTAACCCTGTAGGAATTTTATGACAGACAGTCCCCTGCAAAAAAACAATTTCCGCTGCTTTCACCGACTGCGCGTGCGCTGGGCCGAAGTCGATATGCAAAAGATCGTCTTCAACGCCCATTACCTGATGTACATCGACACCGCCGTGGCCGATTATTGGCGTGCCTTGGCTGTGCCCTATGAATCGGCCATGCAAGCCCTGGGCGGCGACATTTTTGTAAAAAAAGCTTCGATGGAATACTTTGCATCGGCCCGCTACGACGATGTTTTAGACATTGGCGTGCGCTGTGAACGGGTTGGCAACAGCTCGATGCAATTTGTGGCGGGAGTTTTTGCGGGCGAACAACTCTTGGTGCGCGGCGAACTGCTCTATGTGTTTGCCAACCCGCACAGCCAAAAAGCCATGCCGGTACCCGTGGCCTTGCGCAATCTATTTGAGCAGTTCGAATCAGGTCAGCAAATGACCCAACTGCAAGTGGGCGACTGGTCAAGCTTGGGCACGGCCTGCAGTGCAGTCCGCACGGCCGTTTTTGTGCAAGAGCAGGGCATACCTGCCGAAATGGAATGGGATGCTGCCGATGCGCTGGCCGTGCATGCTTTGGTTTGTAATGGCCTTGGGCAAGGCCTTGCGACTGGGCGCTTGCTACAACATGCACCCGGTGTGGGCCGCATTGGGCGCATGGCTGTGCTGCGGGTTTTGCGGGGCGGCAATTTGGGCCAGGGGGTGCTCAGCGCCTTGACCCATGCCGCCCAAGCGTGCGGCGACCATGAGTTGATTTTGCATGCCCAAACCAGTGCACTGGGTTTTTATGCCAAAGCGGGCTTCACGCCGCGCGGAGCCGGTTTTGAAGAAGCGGGAATACCGCACATTGAAATGTTCAAAATTCTGTCAACTACCAGAGCTAAGCTCTAAAGCAGCGACAATCGAAGGCTAAGCGCACAGGTCGTGCGCATCCGCAAACCGTTCCATGGCCAAGAAAAAACGCAACCCATCCCCCAAGCCAATCGCAAGTACGCCATACACCAGCGTTGATCTTGCTCCGGAATCCAATAGCGAGCAGCGCGCGAAAAAATCACTGGGCAGTTCCGTGGCTTCAGCTTTGGGCATGCCCAGCGAAATCGGCCGTGGCGACTGGACCGCCATCATCTTGACGCTGATGATGTTTTTTGCGCCCGCCTTGGGTGTGCCCAACGAGGAAATGCTGCAAGACACCTTGAAGTCCATCATCGTCAGCTTTATGGCCTTGTCGGCCATGCTGCTCTTGTTTTGGCGACAGCGCAACCGGCGCGAGGGTTTTCGTTGGCATGCGCTGATGTGGATTCCACTGGCCCTCATGGCCTACGCTCTGGGCAGCATGGCTTGGTCCCACACCTATTTGGGCGGTGTAGAGGCTGTGCGTTGGTTTGTGTTTGCCATCATCGTCTGGCTCACGCTCAATACCGTTAACAAAGAGCGTTTTGACACACTCTTATGGGGCATTCACTTAGGTGCCTTTGCCGTAGCCCTTTTAGGCGCTTCACAATTTTGGTTCGATGTGCGTTTTATTCCGCAAGGCCCCAATCCCGCAGCCACCTTTGTGAACCGCAACTTTGCAGCCGAGTTCATGGCTTGCACTTTAACTGCATCAGCCTATTTATTGGCCCGCAGCCGCAGCACGGCGCCACTGGCATTTTTATCGTTTAGCTTTGCATTCAATATATTGTTCATGCTGATGTGCGGCACACGCTCGGCCATGACGGGTGGTGCGCTGGCGCTGGCTGGCTTTGCCATTGCCTTGGTGTTGTACCGGCAAAAATTTGCATTTATGGCGTGGAGCAGTGGCAAACGCATCTTGGTTGCGGGCCTGTTTTTGGCCACTTTAGTCGGCCTTGGGTTTATCAAAGCCGGCAACCCGAGCATTGAGCTTGCGGGTATGAATGCGTGGCAACACGGCATGGGGCGTGCTTCTACCATTTCGGTTAATGACGGATCCTTTGGCATTCGTTTGATCATGTGGAAGGCCACGATGCGCATGATCGAAGCGCGGCCGCTGTCGGGCGTTGGGGCGGGTGCATGGGAGGTCGATATTCCGCTGTACCAAGCCTCTGGCTCCCAGCTGGAAACCGACTACTACGTGCACAATGAAATTTTGCAGCTGTTGGCCGAATATGGCCTGGTCGGGTGGTTGGTGCTGATCGCTTTGTTGTCTTATTTGCTCTTGGCGACTTGGCGCACGGTGTTCAACCGCAGCGAAGAGGGCTTGAATGAAGCGCCTTTGCGGGTGGTGGCCCTGGGGAGTTTGCTGGCTTTCCTCACCGTGAGCAATGCGGGCTTTCCGTGGCGCCTGGCCGCAACCGGCGCACTGTTTGCCATCGCCTTGGGCGTGCTGGCGGCATCGGACGCGCGCTTGGGCTACCGCGGTTGGGCCTCTAGCACGCGCCTGCCCTGGAAGCCCGTGTATTCGCAAGTGGCGGCAGTGTCCATGATTGTCTGCTTGGCCTTGGCCTCCTACATCACCCAGCAAGCTGCCGAATGCGAGCAAAAAATTGTGCGCGCAGTCAAAATGGCCTTGGGCGTTAGCCAAGGAAAAGACTACAACAACCCTAAATATGACAAAATCAAAGCCAGTTTGGTGCAGTCACTCAAAGAGGGCACCGACATCAACCCGCACTACCGCAAAATCACCCCCATGGTCGCTGACGAAATGGCCAAGTGGGGTGACTGGAAGAATGCCATCTGGATTTGGGAATCCGTTGTCTCTTCGCGCCCTTATGTGGTGGCCATTCTGTCCAACATCGCGCGCGGTTACGCAAGCTTGGGCAACAACGACAAAGCCATTGAATTTTTAGAGCGGGCGAAAAAGCTGCAACCCAAGGCCGCCTCGGTGCGCTCGCTCGACATCGTGCTCAAGAGCCGAACCGGGCATGAGCCCGAGGCAGCAGCGCTGGCCAAGTCGAGCATGGACGAAGGCATTTACGACTTTGACATGGTCAATGCAGCCTATGTGCTGGGCGTGCGCAGTGGCAACTGGAAGCTGGCCATTCAGGGTATGGAATTGCGCAACGTTAACTGGAAAGAGCAAGCTCCTGACGCTTACTTAAAAATCGGCTCGATTTATGCCAGCCAACTCAAAGACGATGGCAAAGCACTAGAGGCCTATCGCAAAGCTTTGGAACTCTCGCCCGACAAAGAAGCCGTGCGCAAACAAGTCCCTGCAAACTTGCTTGCCAAGCTCTAAATTCAGCGCGGAGCTGTGCACTGGGTTCTGTCGCCTTACGAAATCGCTGTTAAGCCGGTGCAGTTAAGCAATCGCAGGCCAGCGCAAAGAAAGTTTGCGCTCCTGTGCGGGTGCTAGGTGGCTGTGCTCTAAAAAATCTAGCTTGCCAGCCGTGCCCGGCCCAGTACTGCCCACGCCAATGATGGCGCTGCTACAGGTACCGTAGCTGGGTGAGCGCACAAAGGCGCTGGACAAAACAAGTTCCAACTCGGGAGCGATGCCGGTGTCGGGTAAATCCTGCACTGCAGCGCTTTGGCTGTTGAGCAAAGCGGGCATCAGCTGCGCCACCAAGCCATCAAAATCTAGAGCGGCCAAGCTGCCCAGCAGCGCAGACTTCAGCGCCAAGGTTTTGGGCCAGGGCGTGTCCAATGCAGCATTCGATAAACCATAAATGCCGGGCTGCAGTTGCCGTGTTTGCAGCCCACAGGTGTGCACACTGCGCTGCCCATGGCTGCGGTTGCTCACCCAGTGCCAGGCTTGACGCTGACAGTCACCGGTGACCAAGTTAAAGCCCGCAAACGCGTCGGCGCTGGAATGCAGTTGCAAAGCCTGGCAATAGGCCGCGAAGTCTTCATCGCCATCGAGCCAGCGGCTCACCAGCTCGCCCCGGCTGCGCGCGCCGGTTTGCGGCGTGCCCGCGCGCACATTGGTCAACATGGCCACGCGCCCGCTCTCGCTCACTCCGAGCCAAGCACCACCGTCGCGCAAATCGCGGCCTGAAACAATGCTGTGGCCGCGCGGGCCTGTCCAGCGTGCCAAGCCCGCGCTGGGGCGGGCATAGGCTTCGTCGCGGTTAGCGGCAATTACCAAGGGCCAGCGCGCGTTGGCCCCTATCGCAAAGGCAATCAAACACATGGGCTTGGCTTTTAAATGTCGGCTAGCAAGGCATAGGGCAGGGGCTGCAGCGTCAGTGCCAAGCCACTGGCGGTGCGCAGCGAGCCTGCTACCACAGCACTGGCCGCGCTGGTTTGCATTGACACAATGGCCGCATAGCCGCCACCGGGTGCCACAGCCGCTTGCACCACGCTGCCGCAGGGTTGGCTGGCGTCGGCGCTGTGGAAAATCTCTTGCGCGGGCAGCAATGGCCCTGCTGCGTGCACCACATAGGCCCGGCGTTTGAGCGTGCCGCGAAACTGGCTGCGCGCCACCACCTCTTGGCCAGGGTAACAACCCTTTTTGAAGCTCACCCCGCCAACCGACTCGTAGTTGAGCATTTGTGGCACAAAGGCCTCGACCAAGGGCGCGCTCAAGGTCGCAACGCCTGCACACACCTCGGCCCAAGCCCATAGCGCGGCGGGGAGCGCTGGCGTCGCCGGTGGCGCAGCAGCGCTGGGCGCCAGCCACAAGGCCAGTTGCTGCCCTGATGCGGCATGCAAACCTACCACTTTTACAGAAGAAAAATCGGCCAGAACGAGCGCCGGTATTGCGTATCCAGCTATGGATTCAATAGCATTTCCGGCTAAACCCCAAAGCTGAAAGTCGGCCGATGCATCGCTGAGTTTGGCCTTGGCGCGCAGCACAAACATGCCCAAACGCTTCAAGGTGGCGGGCAATAAATCGGCGCTGCACACCAGCAAAATGCAGTCAAGCCCGTAGTGAAAGCCGATAAAACTGGCCAACATGCGGCCCTTGGCCGAGCAGTAGGCGGCCAAGCGCGCTTCATGCGGGCCGAGCAGCAGAAAGTCTTGGCTGAGCTGGCCTTGCAAAAACGCGGCGGCGTCTGGGCCCTCGACGCGGATAACTCCCAGGTGCGGCAAACGCAGCGCGCCGTTCACGGGGAACACGCCCGGTGGCGCGTCGCTCGCGGGTGGCGGTGTCAGCAAGCTGGTAGGGGCAAGGGGGAGGGCAGTCATGCCTGAATTATCATCGGCACTGCATTTGCACACCGTTAACAGGGCTGCTTCATTGTTTAAACGCTTTTTTTACGCCCTTGGGGCACTGCTGCTGGCTGTGGCCCTGGCCAGCGGCTGGTGGCTGAACCAGCCGTTGGCCCTGGCCTCGAACGCGCTGGACTTGTCGATCGAACCCGGCACTTCAGCGCGGGCCGTGGCCCAGGCCGTGGTAGACGCCGGTGTGCAAACCCGCCCCAGCTGGCTCTATGTCTGGTTTCGGCTTTCTGGCAAGGCACGCCAGATAAAGGCCGGTAGCTATGAAATTGAGAGCGACACAACGCCCTGGGCGCTACTGCAAAAACTTGTGCAAGGTGAGGAATCTTTGCGCAGCCTGACCTTGGTCGAGGGTTGGAACATGCGCCAGGTGCGTGCAGCGCTACAAAAAGCAGAGCAGCTAACGCCCGATTCACGCGCCTTGCCAGACGATTTACTCATGAGCACGCTGGGCAAGCCCGGCGTGCCTGCTGAAGGCCGCTTCTTCCCCGACACCTACACCTATGCCAAGGGTTCGAGCGACTTGGCCGTGCTCAAGCGCGCGCTGCGCAATATGGACCGCAGCCTGCAAGCCGCCTGGGCGTTGCGCCCGAGCGACAGCCCGCTCAAAAGCCCCGATGAAGCCCTGATCTTGGCCAGCATTGTCGAAAAAGAAACCAGCCGCGCTGCTGACCGCCCGCAAATTGCCGGTGTGTTCACCAACCGTTTGCGCACGGGCATGCTCTTGCAAACCGACCCCACCGTGATCTACGGTTTGGGCGAGGCCTTCGACGGCAATTTGCGCAAGCGCGACCTGCAAACCGATACGCCCTGGAACACCTACACCCGCCCTGGCTTGCCGCCCACGCCGATTGCCATGCCCGGCAAGGCCGCCTTGTTGGCGGCCGTGCAGCCGCAAAGCACGCGCGCTCTGTATTTTGTAGCGCGGGGCGACGGCAGCAGCCAGTTCAGCGCCACCTTGCAAGAACATAATCGGGCGGTCAACAAATACCAACGCGGGCAATAAGCCGCATCAAGACCATGGCAAACGGACTCTTCATCAGCTTCGAGGGCATCGACGGGGCAGGCAAATCGACCCATATCGCAGGCTTGGCGCAGGCCTTTCAAGCGCAGGGCCGGGTGGTCACGCTCACCCGCGAGCCAGGCGGCACGCCCCTGGCCGAGCAGCTGCGCGCCTTGGTGCTCAACGAGCCGATGGACGCGCTCACCGAAGCCTTGCTGATGTTTGCCGCCCGGCGCGAGCATTTGCTGCAAAAAATCGAGCCTGCGTTGGCGCGCGGCGAGGTGGTCTTGTGCGATCGCTTTACCGATGCCACCTTTGCCTACCAAGGCGGTGGCCGCGGCTTTGGTCTTGACGTGCTCTCAAAGTTAGAGCATTGGGTTCAACATACAAGCGCCCCAACAAGCGAAGAAGCGGCGGACCGAATTCGCAACCCCGACCTCACCCTGTGGTTCGACTTGGCTCCCGAGTTGGCCGCCCAGCGCCTGTCCGGGGCCCGCGTGCCCGACAAATTTGAATCGCAGTCGGTAGATTTTTTTCGCAAAGTGGCGGCGGGCTATGCGGCGCGCATGGCGGGCGCACCGCAGCGTTTTGCGCGCATCGACGCGGCGCAAGAGCGGCACAAAGTCTGGCAGCAAATCACCGCCGCCATAGTACGGCGCGGCTACCTGGCCATCATGGTGGCCAGCAATTCGGGCCCGGCTTAAAGCATGGCCGCTTCACCCACTGGCGCAGAACCCCAGCAGGCTGCACAAGCCCTGGCACCGTGGCTGCAAACGCAGTTGCAAAGCCTGTTAACTCGGCGCGCCCATGCCTTGCTCTTGCAAGGCCCATCGGGCTTGGGCCAGTACCGCCTGGCGCTGGGCCTGGCGCAAGCGTGGTTGTGCGAACAAGTGAGCGAGCAGGGCGCTTGTGGCCACTGCACTAGCTGCCATTTGGTCGGTTCACATGGCCACCCCGACTTGGCGGTGCTCATGCCCGAGACCACCATGCTGGAGCTGGGCTGGCCGCTTGACGAAAAGTCGATGGACGAAATCGACGCTAAAAAACGCAAACCGAGCAAAGAAATCCGCGTCGAAGCCCTACGCCAGGTGGTGGGGTTTGCCCAGCGCACCGCCTCGCGTGGGCGTGGCTTGGTGGTCTTGGTCTACCCCGCAGAGCGCATGAACAACGTCAGCGCCAATGCCCTGCTCAAAACCCTGGAAGAGCCCGCGGGCGACACCCGTTTTGTCTTGGCCAGTGAAGCCGCGCACCAGTTGCTGCCCACCATTCGCAGCCGCTGCCAAACCCATGCCCTGCTGTGGCCAGACACCAGCACTGCACTGCAATGGCTACAAGACCAATCCGTGGGCCCAAGCGCCTTGGCCGATAGCGCGGTAGCCGCCAGTGTGCTGCGCCTGTCTGGCGGGCGGCCTGAAGATGCCTTGGCGCTGGCAAGCCATGGCCCCGACGCAGCGCAATGGGCGCGCTTGCCCAAAGCCGTTGCAAAGGGCGATGTATCGGCGCTGGCTGGTTTTGAACCCGTGCAAGCGGTGAACGTGTTGCAAAAACTTTGCCACGACCTATGGGCCCTGCGCGTGCAAGCCCAGCCGCGCTTCTTTTTGGCCAGCGACTTGCCCACGCCACCCGGGCCGCGCGCCCTGGCGCGCTGGACCAAAGAATTGCAGGCCATTGCCCGCACGGCCGAGCACCCGTTCAAAGCCGATTTGATGCTGGAAAACCTGGTCAGCCAAGCACAACGCATTTTCAAAAGCACAAATTCACCAGAGACTGCAAAGCAGGCTTAAACTCAGACGCATGAGCACCACCGCAACCGCCCCTTCTGCCACCCCGCGCCCCAGCGTTATCCAACTGGCCATCAAGGAAAAAGCTGCGCTGTATGCGGCTTATATTCCGCTGTTTACCGAGGGTGGGATTTTCATTCCCACCACCCGTGAATACCGTTTGGGCGACGACGTCTATGTGCTCTTGTCTTTGCCCGATGACACGCAGCGCTACCCCATAGCTGGCAAAGTGGCCTGGGTCACACCGGCCAAAGCCTCAGGCGCGCGCACCCAGGGCGTGGGCGTGCGTTTTCCGCCCGACGAGAAGTCGCGCCTGCTCAAATTAAAAATTGAAGAAGCGCTGGGCGCCCACCTGGCGTCCGATCGCCCCACGCAGACCATGTAGTCATGTTTGTTGACTCGCATTGCCATTTAAATTTTCCAGAACTCAGGGCTAAGCTACCCGAGATCCGGCAAGCCATGGCAGATGCCCAGGTCGACCGCGCCCTGTGTATTTGCACCACGCTCGAAGAGTTTGATGACGTGCACAGTTTGGCCACGGCGCACGGTAATTTTTGGGCCACGGTCGGCGTACACCCCGACAACGAAGATGTGCTAGAGCCCGATGTAGCCACTTTGGCCCTTCTCAGCCAGCGCGCGCGCGTGGTGGCGATTGGCGAGACGGGCTTGGACTATTACCAAATGGAGACGCGCAAAGCCGGGCGCAGCATTGCCGATATGGAGTGGCAGCGCGAGCGCTTTCGGGTGCATATTCGGGCGGCCCAGCAGGTGCGATTGCCCTTGGTGATCCATACCCGCAGCGCTTCTGCCGATACCATGGCCATTTTGGACGAAGAAGCCGAAACGGGGCAGGCCGGTTCTGCAGGCGGTGTATTCCATTGTTTTACCGAAACAATGGAGGTGGCGCGCGCGGCGCTCGACCGAGGCTTTTATATTTCATTCTCGGGCATTTTGACTTTTAAGACCGCCGCTGATCTGCGCGAAGTGGCGGCATTTGTCCCGCTCGACAGAATGCTCATCGAGACCGACAGCCCCTATCTCGCGCCTGCCCCACACCGTGGCAAAACCAATTCG
>CANFOR010000096.1 GCA_947448675.1 Betaproteobacteria bacterium | reverse complement strand
TTCAGGGCATGGGGCAGGTGGTCGAGCGCGTATTCGTCTTCGCTGCGCGCGTCGATGATGGCGCTGTAGGTGTCTAGGGAATGCAGCGCATCGGTGGCGCTGAGGGTGTGCAAGCTCATGGCTTGGAGTCTAGTGCACGCTGGCCGAATGCACCGGGGCCTTACGCTTGAGGGGCGCTGGTGGCGCTAGGGGCGACGAGGGCGGCAGGCGCAGCAGCGGCAACAAGGCGGGCCAAACGTTGTCCAAGATGCGCGGATGCGCCTGTGCCTTGGGGTGGATCCGGTCGGCCTGGAACTGCGCTGTAGCGTCAGGCCCGTCGGCAATGCCCGCTAACAAAAACGGCACCAGGGGCACCTTGGCTGCTGTGCTCACACTGCTAAAACTGAGGGCGAATTTGTAGCTGTAGTCGGCGCCGTAATTGGGCGGCACCTGAATGCCCAGCAGCAAAACCTTGGCCCCCGCCTGCTGGCTGGCTTGCACCATGGCCGCCAAATTGGCCTGGGTGTTGGCCAGGGGCAGGCCACGCAGCGCGTCATTGCCTCCCAGTTCGATCACCACCACGCTGGGCTTTTGCTGCTGCAGCAAGGCTGGCAGCCGCGAGCGCCCGCCAGAGGTGGTATCCCCGCTGATGCTCGCGTTGACTACGTTAGCAGCTATCTTTTCAGTAGTAAGACGTTGCTCGAGCAAGGCCACCCAACCGCTGCCGCGCGGCAAGCCGTACTCGGCGCTGAGTGAGTCGCCCAGTACCACAATGGTGGGCGTGGCCTGCGCGGGCGCGCCAGTACAAAGCCCTAGGCCGCAGGCCAAAGCCCAGAGCACGATACAGTTGCGCATACTTTTGAAATTTGCCATGCTTGAATCCATCATCCGCGTAGAACATCTTGACAAGTCGGTGACCGACTCCACGGGCACCTTGGCCATTTTGCGCGATATTGACTTTGCGCTCGCACCGCGCGAAACCGCCGCCATCGTGGGCGCTTCGGGTTCGGGCAAAAGCACGCTCTTGTCCATCATTGCCGGGCTGGACACACCCACCCGTGGCACCGTGCATTTGGCCGGGCAAGAGCTGTTTGCTTTGAATGAAGACGCCCGCGCCGCCTTGCGGGCGCAAAAAATTGGCTTTGTGTTCCAGAGTTTTCAGCTCATGGGCAACCTCAGCGCACTGGAAAACGTGATGCTGCCGCTCGAGCTGGCAGCGCGCAAGGACTCTCGCAAGCTTGCTACCGAAATGCTAGTGCGCGTGGGCCTGGGCCAGCGCCTGGACCACTACCCCAAGGTGCTCTCGGGCGGCGAGCAGCAGCGTGTGGCCTTGGCCCGCGCTTTTGTGGTGCAGCCCGCTGTGTTACTGGCCGACGAGCCCACCGGCAGCCTAGACTTTGCCACCGGCGAGAGCATCATGCAGCTGATGCTGGAACTCAACACCGAGCTGGGCACCACCTTGGTGTTGGTAACGCACGACAAAGCCATTGCTGCGCGCTGCGGTCGGCGCATTGTGATCGAGGCCGGGTGCTTGCTGCCAGATTGAGTATCTGACGTAACGAACTCCTAACGAGGCTTGTGCTTTGAAGGCATTTTTGGGTGTCGGACAATCAACCCAAGGTATCGGCCCAAATGTTTTGGGCCCAACCCAGGCCGTAAGCTCCTTCCAATGCACTGGCCGTGCCTGAAACGCCGCCCGAACCAGGCACCACCGACATGGTTTTCTTTTGCGCATCGTAACGGTGCACGCTGCTCACGTGAATTACCTCGTTGGGACTCACAAAACTGTAGCAAGTGTTGTTGTAAATGGGTGCGTCGTTCACCGCTTTACCTCCTAAGAGGGCGACCACAGCAGCAGCGCAGGTTTTGGCATGTTGATTTGCCATGTGACCTGACTTTGGCATTAAGGCGGCAGTTTGTATGGAGTCACCCAGAACGTGGACATTGTTGGCGGCTTTGGATTCAAACGTCAAAAAGTCAACTTCACACCAGCGTTTGTTGGCCGTGGCCAAGCCGGATTTGACAGCAATTGCGCCGGCACGCATGGAGGGAATCACGTTCAACACTGTAGCTCTCACATCCTCGTCGAACTCGAATTTGAGCGTATTGCTGGCAGCATCAACGTCTACCAAGTTGTGTTTAGGGCGGTATTCAATTATTCCAGTGTAGCGCTCAGCCCACGCCTTTTTGAACAGCGGGCCCTTGGAGGTCACATCGTCATTTGCATCCAGAATCAGTACTTTAGATTTGGGCTTGGCAGTTTTGAAATAGTTGGCAATCTGGCAGGCTCGCTCGTACGGGCCGGGTGGGCAGCGGTAGGGTGCCAGCGGAATGCTTATGGCGTAAACGCCACCATCTGGCATGGCTTCAAGTTGCTTGCGCAGTGCAACGGTCTGGGTGCCAGCCTTCCATGCGTGCAGTACTTTGTCTTGCGCACCGGGTTTGCCCATGCCGGGCAGTAGCTCCCACATGAAGTCCACACCAGGGGAAACAATCAATCTGTCATAGGCAAGTTCACCGCCATTACTGAGTTTCACCAGACGTTTTTCGACATCGATGTTGCTGACTGTATCTTGCACCACGTTCACGCCATGGCGTCTACTTAAATTGTCATAAGGCGCAGTGATGTCGGCCATGCTTTTGCTGCCACCCAACACAAGGTTGGAGATGGGGCACGAAACAAATGAAGCGTTGGGTTCTATCAGGGTGACGTTGATGCCGTAATCAGACCACATTCGCACATATTTCGCCGCAGTGGCACCGCCAAATCCACCCCCAATCACGACAACTTTGGGGCCACGGCTGCCAATGCCTGTTGCACAACCAGCGGTTAATGCTACTGCACCTGCTGCACCCATGGCGACAGTTTGAACAAAAAGGCGACGATTGGCTGCATTATTGGGGAAATTTTTCATGGCAGTTCCTTATTTTTTCTGAGCCGCAAAATAACTGGCAATGGCCTCTATTTGGCTTTCAGAGTACCCTTTAGACAGTTGATGCATGATCGTCGCAGGGCGGGTGCCCGATTTGAAGTCGCTCATGTTCTTCACCAGATCAGCTTTGTTGTAGCCTGCAAGTGGCACCATGCCGACGGTGGCAACACCATTGGTGCCATGACAGTTGGAACATGTTGCAGCCAGGCTGCGGGCCTGGGCCATGTCCGATTGCGCAATGGCGGGACAAGAGCCCAGCAGCGCACAGAGCGCCAGCAAGGTGGCACCTAAATTGATACGGTTATGAGTCATACAGTCTCCAAAGGTCTTGAGAACGTCTATCGTTCACGCTATATATAAGCAAATGCTAATGTTGTGTGATGAATGTTTGATAGAGTAGTTACCCGATGATCGTTTCTACGTTCAATACCCGTGTTTCAATCGAAAATGGTGAGCACATCAATGGCAATTTGCATCTATGCGATGCGCCATCTTCGGGCGGCATGGTGATGTTGATGGTTGATTTTGTGGCGTGAGCTAGGGTAAACGTTAGGCGAAAATTCATGTGCAGCGCTTAATATAAGCATGTTCTTATATTGAGTCAGCTTCATGCTTGCTACTACCGAATCCAATCGTTTAGAAACCGTCCGTGTCTTCGAGCTCGCTGCAGAGATGTTTAGCGTGCTTTCTACGCCGATACGTTTGCAAATTCTGAGTGTCTTGTGCCGAGGCGAGTGCTCGGTCTCCAAAATCTTGGAAGAAATTGACACCACCCAACCCAATCTATCGCAACATTTGGCTACCTTGTTTCAGCATGGCGTGATCGCCAAGCGAAAAGAAGGCACCCAGGTTATTTATCGTGTGCAAAGCGAGAAGGCGGTGGCTCTGTGCCGTGCAGTTTGTACCCAAGTGGCTATTGAGCTAGCCGACCCAGAAAGCGTGGGCTTTGCAGATCGACTGCTGATGGAGCGAGTATGAGTAATATGCCAACGCATACGCGTCTGCTGCGCCATGCGCCCGAGGGCTTTTTAAGTCCGGCCGATATTTTGGCTGTACAGCAGGGGCGGCGGGGTGTTTTGTCCAGCGCGTTCAAGGCGGCTTTGTCTGTGGGTGCGCTATCGGCCTTGCCAGTAAACCGGGCGATTGCACAGGCGGCCACTGCTTCTGGCTTAGCAGGGGAAGCAGCAGGAGACCCCAATATTTTGCAGTTGCCACTGCATAGCAAAGCCTTGGGGCAGGGGGTGGCCACTACGGGCTATGGATCACCCAGTGCGTATGAAAAAAATCTGCAGCGCCGCCAAAGCCCGGGCCTAACCCAAGTTACACAAGCCAGCGTGAGTTTTTGTCCGCTACAGGGTTTGTTCGGCATCATTACCCCCAATGGACTGCATTTTGAGCGGCACCACCAGGGCTGGTGGGATATTGACCCGACCCAACACCGCTTCATGGTCAATGGCTCGGACGAGCGCATGCTCAAGCGCCCGATGGTGTTCACGATGGATGACTTGCTTCGCTTGCCATCGGTTACACGCACGCACTTCATTGAATGTGGTGCCAACAGCGGAATGGAGTGGGGGAACGCAGCCGTGCCAACGGTGCAATACACCCACGGCATGATGTCTTGCAGTGAATTTACAGGTGTGCCGCTGCGCATGCTGTTAGAGATGTGTGGCGCAGACTTTAAGCGAGGAAAGTTTGTTTTGGCAGAAGGGGCGGATGGCTCTTCAATGACACGCACTATCCCCATGAGCTTGATCCAAGATGATGAGGTGATGGTGGCCTACGGGCAAAACGGTGAAATGCTACGGCCTGAAAACGGCTACCCCTTGCGCCTTGTTGTGCCGGGTGTTCAGGGGGTTAGCTGGGTTAAATATTTGCGTCGTATTGAATTGGGCGACATGCCCTACGCTACCAAAGATGAGGTTGTGGGCTATGTTGACTTGATGAAGGACGGTCAGCATCGGCAGTACACCAGTATTCAAGAGGTGAAGTCGGTGATAACCAGCCCCAGTGGTGGGCAACGCATACTGGCAAAAGGCTTTCAAAATATCAGCGGTCTTGCATGGAGTGGCCGCGGCAAAATTAAACGTGTAGATGTGTCGGTGGACGGTGGCATCAATTGGCGCGAGGCGCGCCTTCAAACACCGATTCAATCGAAATGTTGGACGCGTTTTCAGCTCGATTGGAATTGGGCAGGAGACGCGGCGCTACTCATGAGCCGGGCGATCGATGAGGTGGGCCATATCCAACCGACCTATGCGCAAAACCGCAAGGTGCGCGGGTCCCGGGGTATTTACCACAACAACTCCATTCAAACTTGGTCCGTAGAGCAAAGTGGGGAGGTGAAAAATGTCCAATTGGCTTGAGTCGCTTGTGAAGTCTTTTTTGCTGGTTTGCTTATGTGTTGTGGGTGGCCAAGTGCCGGCAGCAAGCGCTGTTTCGCCGTCTATCACAGGCATTGGCCGAACTGCAACGCCACAAGAAGTACGGGCCTGGGACATTGATGTACGCCCAGATTTCAAAGGTCTGCCCAAAGGGGCTGGTAGCGTTGCGCAAGGAGAGGCGATTTGGGAGGCCAGTTGCGCTTCGTGCCACGGTACGTTTGCGGAGAGTGGGCAGGTGTTTTTCCCCTTGATTGGCTATACGAGCCCCAAAGATGTAGAAGCGGGGCATGTGCACAGCTTGCAATTAGGGCACGACGCACCTGCACGTACGCTCAGCATGAAGCTGTCGCAACTGTCAACACTATGGGACTACATCAATCGGGCAATGCCTTGGACGGCGCCCAAGTCGTTGAAGCCTGATGAGGTCTATGCCGTCACGGCTTATCTCTTGAGTTTGGCCAATGTGCTGCCCGAAAATTTCGTACTTTCAGATAAAAACATGGCCGAGGTGCAAAAACGCCTACCCAATCGCAACGGAATGACAACGCAACACACGATGTGGCCAGGAACCGAATTTGGTGGCGTAAACGGACTGAAGCCCAGGCTGCGCGATCTAGACACGCAAGGCTCGTCATGTACAAAAAACTGCCCTGTGGTGCCGAAAATCATCAGTTTCATACCGGGCTACGCCATGGATGCACACGGAAATTTGGCCGAGCAAAATCGCTTGATCGGCGCCGTGCAGGGTTTGAACACCAGTAAAGTAAGCGCAACACCTACGGCATTGCCAAATGCTGTGTCGGCCGTGGTCTCCGAAGCAAAAGACACCGGTGCTGCCGATGTGAAAATTTGGAAGGCCGCAGACGTAATGCCCATTTTGCAAAAAAATACCTGCACAGCCTGCCATGGCATTGAAAATAAGGTGCTGGGGCCCGCATTTCAAGAAATAGCTATGAAGTACAAAGCCCGTACCGACAAAGCAAGCTACCTTAGCAACAAAATGAAGTCAGGCGGGAGCGGAATCTGGGGCGTAATTCCAATGCCGCCGATGGCCATTACAGATGCCGAAGCGTTGATGGTGGCGCAGTGGTTATCTCAAGGCGCTGCGCAATAAAATACTGGTAAGTATCATTTTCAATGAAGGACTATGCAATGAAACGAAGAGAGTTTGTGAGCCAAGGCCAAATGGTTTTGGGCTTAGCGGCGCTGGCTGGCTTGTTACCCTCTGGCAGTTTTGCCCAGGGCGTGGTGAATGCGCCGGGGTGGAACGCTGCAGCATTTGGTGCGAAGAACCTGAATGACACCGTCAAGGCGCTGCAAGGTGCTAGCGCAGAGCTGAGCGCGGATGTGGTCTTGGGTGCGCCTGAGATTGCTGAAAACGGCAATGTGGTGCGCATGAGCTTAGAAAGCAAAATGCTTGGCACCAGTCAATTGGCGTTGTTGGTTGAGAAAAATCCTGCCTTGCTCTCGGGTGTTTTTGACGTAATCGCTGGTTGCGATCCGGTTTTTTCTACCAATGTCAAAATGGGACAAACGTCGAATGTGTTTGCGCTGGCCAAGGTCGGCGATAAATTCTTTTATGCCGTCAAAGAAGTCAAGGTCACCCTTGGCGGCTGTGGTGGTTAATGCCCCACCCACATAGATAAGGAGTCAAAGCATGTCAGATCCTATGCGCATCCGTGCTGCAAAAGCAGGCGACAAAACCACCGTTCGGGTACTGGTGAGCCATGAAATGGAAAGCGGCCAGCGCAAAGATGCCGCTGGTAAATTGGTGCCTGCTTGGCATATTCAAAATATCACTGCAACGCACAACGGGCGTGTGGTGATGAACGCCCAGTGGGGGCCATCGATCTCCAAAAACCCATTCGTACAATTTGCTTTTCGTGGTGGTATGCCTGGCGACAAAATCGCGGTCACCTGGCTTGATAACCGTGGTGATAAGCGTACTGACGAAGCATCGATTAGTTGAATGCCCACTATGAAACATTCTTTGCAATCGGCTGCGGTGTTGGGCTTGGCCTGGCTCATCCTGAGCTGCCCGGTGTGGGCACAGAAATCGTCCACTGATGCGATTGCTGAGTACCGTGCCGCACTGCAAGACGGTAACCCAGCGGACTTGAACGCTGCGCGTGGCGAACAGCTGTGGAAGACTCGGCGCGGGCCTAAAAATGTTTCTTTGGAGCGTTGCGATCTGGGCTTGGGCGAGGGCAAGGTCAAAGGTGCAGTCACGCAGTTGCCCAAATATTTTGCGGATACGGATCGCGTGATGGATTTAGAGTCGCGCTTGGTGCATTGCATGGTTGCGCTGCAAGGCTTTCCTGCCGATAGTTTTACGAGCCGAAGCGTATTTTCTGCCGAAGGCGAGCGGGCTAGTGTGGTGGAAGATTTGGTAGCTTATATCTACGATGAATCACGCGATTTAGAAATTCGTGTGCCGCAAGGGCACCGCAAAGAGCGCGAAGCCTATGCGCGAGGTAGGCGCATATTTTTCTACAAAGCTGGGCCTTATGATTTTTCATGCGCCTCGTGCCATAGCCAAGATGAGAAGCGCATTCGCCTACAAGACTTGCCTAACCTGACCAAACCAGAGCCTGCGCAGGCCGCATTTGCACAGTGGCCAGCGTATAGAGTGAGCCAAGGCGCACTCAGAACCATGCAATGGAGGATCTACGATTGCTTTCGCCAGCAACGCTTTCCCGAGCTGCAGTATTTGAGTCAGAGTTCCATTGATCTCATCACCTTTCTCGGAGTGAATGCCAATGGCGGCAAGATGGCGGCTCCCGCCATTAAACGGTAATACAACGCTAACTCGACAACGAGACTCCAACACATGGCACTTACTATTTTGCTAAAAAACCGCATGGCTATAGCCTGCTACGTTGTCGTCGTGACTGTGTTCATAGCGGCATGCGCGTCCACGCCCAGCGACGCTGACGTAGCGAGTGCGCTCAAGACTTCATTCGCAGAGCGTGGCATTGCTAAGCTTGATCGCCTCGACCAAAGCAGCTTGCAAAACCTGTGCTCTAAAGTCGCTGAGTCGGGTAAGGAACTGGAGCCTGCTGTGCGCGAAAAAATCGAGCACAACCTGTTGGCCGCTATTCCCTATCCGCAAGACGGTAAGTACTTGGGCGATTGGCGCGAAGGTGAAAAAATTGCACAAAACGGGCGTGGCCTGCAGTTCAGCGATCTAGCTGGCGTGCCCAATGGAGCCAATTGCTATGCTTGCCACCAAATCACGCCACAAGAAATTAGCTATGGCAATCAAGGCCCTAGCTTGTTGAAGTACGGCAAGATACGCGGCGTCGTGGATCCCTTGGGCAAAGAGGCTGAGCCGATCGTCAAATACACCTGGGCGCGCATTTGGAACACCCACTCCATGAATGCTTGTAGTGGCATGCCACGTTTTGGTGAGGCAGGCATTTTGACACCCGCGCAAATCAAAGATGTGATGGCACTTTTGCTAGACCCTGCTTCTCCAGTGAATAAGTGATGCCCAGCGCATAAGGCTATTGGCCTAGCGCATCGATTGTCAAATGAATAGAAGACTGCATATGAACTTGTCTCGGCGCGAATTCCATTCAGTGTTGGCTGCTGCTATGGTGGCTGGGTTCCCATTGTGCAAAGAGGTCATGGCCCAAGAGGCCCGCCAGCTCTATGACTTGCCCAAACGCGGCAATGTGCACCTGCTGCACTTGACGGACTGCCATGCGCAGTTGCTGCCGATTTACTTTCGCGAACCGAGCATCAATTTGGGTGTGGGCGCTATGCATGGCAAGCCACCGCATTTGGTGGGTGAGGCATTTCTCCAATATGCAGGGATTGCAGCCCACACCGCCCAAGCCTATGCGTATACCGCGCTCGACTTTGAACGGGCCGCGCAGCAGTACGGAAAGGTGGGTGGCTTCGCCCATCTGAGCAGCTTGGTACAGCAACTCAAAGCCTCGCGGCCTGGTGCACTCCTGCTCGATGGTGGCGACACTTGGCAGGGTAGCGCGACTTCGCTCTGGACCCAGGGCCAAGATATGGTGGAGGCCGCTAAGTTGCTGGGCGTCGATGTGATGACGGCGCACTGGGAATTCACCTATGGTGAAAAGCGGGTCATGGAGATTATTGAAAAAGACTTCGCTCCTACAGGCGCTTTTAAGGGCATTGACTTCATTGCGCAAAACGTTAAGACCAAAGACTTTGAAGACGCTGTATTCAAGCCCTATGTCATCAAGGAGATGAATGGCGTCAGTGTGGCCATTATTGGCCAAGCTTTTCCGTATACACCCATTGCCAATCCGTCTTGGCAAATGCCCAATTGGACTTTTGGCATTCAAGAACAAGAGCTGCAAAAGCAGGTGCTGGAGGCGCGCGCCAAAGGGGCGAAAGCGGTCGTGTTGCTCAGCCATAACGGCATGGATGTAGATTTGAAATTAGCCTCGCGCGTGACGGGTATCGACGCCATCTTGGGCGGGCATACCCACGACGGTGTGCCCGTGCCGGTGATGGTGGCCAACGCAGGTGGCCAAACCATGGTGACCAATGCGGGCAGTAATGGAAAGTTCTTGGGCGTGCTCGATTTAGAAGTGCAGAATGGTCGCGTTGTGGCCCTGCATTACAAACTGCTGCCCGTGTTTGCCAATTTGCTGCCCGCCGACCCGGCTATGCAAGCGCTGATAGAAAAACTGCGCGCGCCATTTAAAAGCCGCCTCGAAGAAAAGCTGGCGGTAACCGATGGGCTTTTGTATCGGCGCAGCAACTTCAATGGCACTTTTGACCAATTGATCTTGCAGGCCCTGATGGATGTGCGCGGCGCAGAGATTGCCTTATCGCCTGGCTTTCGCTGGGGCACCAC
>CANFOR010000095.1 GCA_947448675.1 Betaproteobacteria bacterium | reverse complement strand
TTTTTGGCGTAAATCGAGCGCGCGCCACTGTCGTAAAAGGCCAGGCCGATAAAGCCCACCGACTCGCAGCTTTTCAAAATTTCGTCGCCCACTGGGCCGTCGAGCGATTTGCGCATGTGGGCAATCGAGTTGAACAAAAACGGCATGGTCGGCACTTGGGTGAGCGGGCAAATGCCGTTCATGGGGCCGACGTTGACGCGGGTGAAGTCCAGCGCACCAATTTTGACTTGGTCGATGGTTTCTTTCTCGCTGCCCAAGGCTTGTTTGTTGAAGACTTTGATCTTGAGTTTGCCGCCGCTTTTTTGTTCCAGCAACGTGCCCATGTATTTGACGGCGGCCACCGTGGGGTAGTCGTCGGCGTTGTGGGTGTCGGCCGAGCGAAACTCGGTGGCGCGTGCGCCCAAGGCCAGTAAGGCGATTGCGGTGGCTATGAGGGTGGTTTTGGTTTGCATGCGGTGTCTCCAGTGGTATAAAAATTGAGGTTGAAGAAAATTACCAGGCTTTGAAAAACGGCTCCGCCAAGCCCTGCACGCCGGGCTGCAGGGCAAACACGCCGCCTGCCAGGGCTTGGTCGCTCAGATCGATGTTGTCAGGGCGAATGGAGGTGACGAAGAGGGTGTCTAGCCTCGCCCCGCCAAAGGCGCACATGGCAGGTTTTTTTACAGGTACGGCCAGTGAGCGGTCGAGCTTGCCCTGTGGCGTGAAGCGGTGCACCAGGCCTGCGTCGTTGCCGCAAATCCAGTAGCAACCGTCGGCGTCTACAGCGGCACCGTCGGGGCGGCCGGGCAGGGGTTTCATGTCAACAAACAGGCGTTGCTTGCTGGGTGTGCCGCTGGCGGTGTCGTAGTCAAAAGCCCAAATGCTTTGCACGCTGGTGTGCGAATCGCTCAGGTACATGGTGCGGCCATCGGGGCTGAAGCCCAGGCCATTGGGCACCCGCATGCCGCCAGCAAGTTGACGCAATTTGCTATTATTTTTATAGCTGTATACGCTTGCTGCGCCTGGGTTTTCGTCCATTTTTATGCTCATAGTACCCGCCACAAAGCGGCCTTGGCGGTCGCAGCGGCCATCGTTAAAACGCATGCCCGCAAAGGCGTGTGGCACGCTGGCCAAGGGCTGGCAGAGCAGGCTGCCGTCGGCTTGCGCGTCGAGTTTGAACACGCCCGACTCCATGCCCGCCACCCATCCGCCTAAGGCGTGGGGCGCGATGCACGCTAGCATTTCAGGAGCGCACCATTGTGTGAGTGCGCCGTCGGCGGCGCGCCAGCGGTGCAAGTTGCGCGCTGGAATATCGACCCAGTAGAGCGCTTGCTCGGCCACGCTCCACACGGGTGACTCGCCGGTGGCGTTGCGGGCGTCCACAATGAGCTCAGCTTGGTGTGGCATGGGCTTAGGGGCTCACTGCAGGCAAGGTTTCAAACGGCCCGCGCACCACAAAGCTGCCGCCTTGGTAGACGCGCACCGGGTCGTCTGCGGCCAGTGGCGCAACGCTTTCGGCTTTGGCGCGAAAGGGCTCAGTGTTGTCTTGCGGCACAAAGCCCAGGTGGGCCGCACCGGCATTGCTCCACCATGGGTCGCGGTTGTTCGACGCGCCGTACACGATGGTGTGGCCTAGCGCAGGCGCAAACAAGCAGCAGCGGACCAGCTCGGTCAAGTCACGGTAGCTCAGCCAAGTGACCAGCATGCGCCGGTCGGCGGGCTCGGGGAAGGAAGAACCGATGCGCAGACATGCGCTCTCAATGCCATAGCGGTCGAAATAAAAACGCGACAGATCTTCGCCATAGGCCTTGCTCAGGCCGTAGTAGCCGTCAGGCCGGCGCGCGCAGTCGGTCTCTAAAAAATCGCTTTGCTTGTGAAAACCCACCACGTGGTTAGAACTGTCAAACACCACGCGGCGCACACCGTGGCGGCGTGCCGCTTCGTAGATGTGAAAAACGCCTTTGATATTGGCTTCTAAAATTTCTTCAAACGGTCGCTCGGTCGAAACGCCACCCATGTGCACAATGGCGTCTACACCGGCCACCGCAGCGTCTACCGCGGCCTTGTCGGCCAAGTTGCATTGCACAATTTCTTCATGCGCTGCAGCAGACGTCATTGGTGTGATGTCTGACAAGCGCAAGCTGTTTGCAAAGGGCTGCAGACTGTGGCGCAGCACCTGGCCCAAGCCACCCGCAGCGCCGGTGAGCAGTATTTTCCCCAATGGAGTTGATAGTTTCGCAGTGGCGTCAAGCTTGGGCATAGGGTTGGAGAGGCATGGGCTTTGAAACCGCAATCTTATCAGTTGTCAGACAACCTAAAGCCCATTATCATGGCCGCATGCGCCGCCTGTCAACCCCTACAAATACCGATATTGCAGCCCCGCCGGAGCCTGCAAACAACATGGTCAGCGAGGCTTTGACCGCGCGCCGCTCGCGCAGTTTGGCGCATGAATTGGTCAAGGGGTTTACCGACCAAATCAAGGCGCAGCAGCTCAAACCGGGTGACAAATTACCCACCGAGTCGGCCATCATGCGCGAGTGGGGCGTGAGCCGCAGCGTGGTGCGCGAGGCCATCTCGCGTTTGCAGGCCGCCGCCTTGGTAGACACCCACCACGGCGTGGGCACCTTTGTGCTCGACGCGCGGGCCGAAACCAGCTTTCGCATCAACCCCTCAGACATTGCCACAGCGGGCGACGTGTTGGCCGTGCTGGAGCTGCGCATGAGTTTAGAGACCGAGTCGGCGGGTTTGGCCGCGCAGCGCCGCAGCAGCGCGCAACTGGCTGACATGCGCCGCGCGCTCGACGAGTTTGAGGCCCACACTCACAACTCGGGCGACACCGTGACGCCCGACATTCAGTTTCACCTGCACATTGCCCGCGCCACCGGCAACCGCTATTTTGTTGACGTGATGAGCCACTTGGGGGCCACACTCTTGCCTCGCACCCGCATCAATGCCGCGCGCCTGCCGCAGGCCGAGCAAGCGCCGTATTTGCAGCGCGTCAACCAAGAGCACGAACACATCTACGCCGCCATCGCCCGCCAAGACATCGAAGGCGCCAAAGCCGCCATGCGCATGCACCTGGGCAATGGGCGTGAGCGCCAGCGCAAGGCTTTGGAGTCCACTGCCTGAGCCGCGCCCCAACTCAACGCCCCAGGCCTGAGACAATCGGAGCCATGACCCAAGAGACCGCATCCCCTTCAGCCCCTGCCAGCGCAGCCCTTGCCGCACCCGCTGCCCCCGCCTTCCCCGAACACAGCCTGCACGTTGAATCGCTCGACCTCGAAGCCCAGGGTGTGGCCCACCGCGCCGACGGCAAGGTGGTGTTTATTGAAGGTGCGCTGCCCTTTGAGCAAGTGACCGCTTCCACCTACCGCAAAAAGAACAACTGGGAACAGGCCACCTTGATGGCCATCCACCGCGAGAGTTCGCAGCGCGTCACGCCCGGCTGTCCGCACTTTGGCTTGCACACCGGCGCTTGCGGCGGCTGCAAGATGCAACACCTGCACCCCGCCGCCCAAGTAGCCAGTAAGCAGCGCGTGCTCGAAGACAACCTGTGGCACCTGGGCAAGGTCAAGCCGGGCATGGTGCTGCGGCCGATTGAAGGCCCCAGCTGGGGCTATCGCTACCGGGCCCGTTTGTCGGTGCGCCATGTGCTCAAAAAAGGCGAAGTGCTGATCGGCTTTCACGAGCGCAAAAGCCGCTACGTGGCCGACATGTTGGTTTGCCCCGTGCTGCCCCCGCACGTGAGCGCCTTGCTGCTGCCCCTGCGCGCACTGATTGCCTCGATGGACGCGGTAGACACCTGCCCACAGATCGAGCTGGCCTGCGGCGACAGCGTTACCGCTCTGGTGCTGCGCCACCTGGAGCCGCTGAGCGATGCCGACCTGGCCCGCCTGCGCGCCTTTGCGCAAGCGCACAGCGCGGTGCAATTGCAATGGTGGCTGCAGTCCAAGGGGCCCGAGACGGTGAAACTGCTTGACGCAGATGGGCCGCAGCTGCGCTACGCCCTGCCCGAATACGGCGTGAGCATGCCCTTCAAACCGACCGACTTCACCCAGGTCAACCCGCAGATCAACCGCGTCTTGGTGGCGCGCGCGCTGCGCCTCTTGGCCGTGCAAAAACACGAGCGCGTGATCGACTGGTTTTGCGGCCTGGGCAACTTTACCCTGCCATTGGCCACGCTCGCGCGCGAGGTGCTGGGCATTGAAGGCAGCGAGGCCTTGGTAGAGCGTTCACGCGCCAATTTGCGCTTCAATGCAGAGCAAAAAGCGGCTGCAACGCCCGCCGAATATGCGTTGGCAGCTACACAATTTGTAGCGCGCAATTTGTTCGACATGACGCCGCAAATGCTGGTGCAAGACGGCGTGGCCGATAAATGGCTGGTAGACCCCCCGCGCGAAGGCGCTTTTGCCTTGGTCAAAGCCTTGGCCGACCTGCAGCAAAACCCCGAGCTGCGCCACACCGAAAACGGTGCGTGGCAGCCCCCGCAACGCATCGTCTACGTGAGCTGCAACCCGGCCACACTGGCACGCGACGCAGGCGTCTTGGTACACCTTGCAGGCTACACCTGCAGCGCGGCAGGCGCGGTGAACATGTTTCCGCACACGGCGCATGTGGAGAGCATGGCGGTGTTTGATCTTGCTGCGTAAGCAGCTTGAATGTGCACGCAGGTCTAAGCCGCAGCCAGCGTGGCCAGCGGATTAAAGGCCTTTTTTCAGCATGGCCACCAGTTGGTCGAGCGCAATGCCCCAGCCTTGCTCAAAGCCCATGGCGGCGTGCTGCTGGCAGCCCGCCGCGTCGGCGTGAACCACGGTGGCGGTGTAGCGCGTGCCCAACTGGCTGCTGCCGCTGATGGCCGCGTCGGCCAGCTCTATGCTGGCGGTGAATTTAAAGTCCACCGTGCTGCTGTCTGCCGTGGGCAGCGCCGCGATTGCAATGGGCCGAAAGCCCGGCAGCAGGGCATTGGTCCACACCAATTTCTGCCCAGGCACAATTTCTAAAAAGCAACCGCTGTTAGGAAACTGCTGCCCCTCGGGCGACTGCATGGTGGTGCGAAACACGCCGCCGGGCCGCAGGTCGATTTCTGCATCCACCACGCTCCAAGGCTTGGGGCAAAACCACGGCATCAGCAACGCAGGCTCTGTCCAAGCGCGCCAAACCAAGGCACGCGGAACATCGACCACACGGCTAAAACCCAGGTCAAGCAGAGGGTTCAATAAAGTAGGCGGTGGGTTCATCGCAGTCATAGCAGTACTCCTTCACAAGAACTATAAACCCATAAAAAAAGGGAGCCCAAGCTCCCTTTTTTAAATTTCGCATTCTTTCGCGTTCTTGGCGAGTTTTGGCGACCTTTGCGGCCGCATTCCGCTCCCGAATTTAGTCGCGCTCGCCGCCAAAGATGCCCAGCAGAGCCAACAAACTTTGGAAGATGTTGAACAAGTCGAGGTAAATCACCAGCGTGGCGCTGATGTAGTTGGTCTCGCCGCCGTCGATCACTTGCTTCAAGTCGTACAGCAGGTAGGCGCTGAAAATCGCAATCGCCAGCGTGCTGATCACGGCCATGCCTGCTGTGGAGCCAACAAACACGTTGATCAAGCTGCCAACCATCAGCACCATAGCGCCCCAAAACAGCCACTTGCCCATGCCCGAAATGTCGCGCTTGATGATGGTAGACAAACTGGCCATCACGAAGAAGATACCTGCCGTGCCGCCAAAGGCCGTCATCACCAAGCTGGGACCGTTTTTAAAGCCCAAAACCGATGCGATCATGCCCGAGAGCATCAGGCCCATAAAGAAGGTAAAGGCCAGCAGCACGGGCACGCCAGCGGCCGAGTTTTTGGTTTTGTTGATGGCAAACATAAAGCCAAACGCGCCGCCCAAAAACACCACCATGCCCAGGCCGCCGCCAAGTGCGCGGGTGATGCCAGTGGCCACACCCAACCATGCGCCCAGCACCGTGGGCACCAGGCTCAGCGCCAGCAGCCAGTAAGTGTTGCGCATCACGCGGTTGCGTTCGGCAGACGAGCTTAGCGTGCCGTAGTTGATAGATTGGACGTTGTCGATCATGGTTAAACTCCTGTGTAGCTGCGCATGCAGGTGCAAGCATTGTAGGGTCGAAAGCGGCAATTTCAAGGGCTTGCCCAATGCCCTGGGGTTTTCCAGGGTATGCCGCGCTACAGAGCTAAAGAGGCCCGCAAGGCGCACCCATACTGCGTAAGCAGCTATAAAAAATATAGCGAATCCGATTTTAATTTAGGACCATCATGAAGACCAAAGCCTTTCTGGAACTCGCCGACCTCAAAACCATCGCCCAAGCCGCCGAAGCCGAAGCCCTGAAAAACAACTGGGCCGTGAGCATCGCCATCGTCGACGACGGTGGCCACCTGCTGTGGCTGCAGCGCCTAGACGGCGCGCCCGCCATCTCGGCCCACATCGCCCCCGCCAAAGCCCACACCGCCGCCCTGGGCCGCCGCGAGAGCAAGGTCTATGAAGACGTCATCAACGCTGGTCGCTATTCTTTTCTGAGCGCGCCCGACCTGAAAGGCATGTTAGAGGGCGGCGTGCCCATCGTCAAAGACGGCCAAGTGATCGGCGCCATCGGCGTGAGCGGCGTGAAATCGAGCGAAGACGTGCAGATTGGCAAGGCAGGGATAGCGGCCCTGGGCTTGTAAGCTGCCACCGCGTTCCTACTTTGCTATAAATTAAATAGCTGCACACGCGCGGAATGCGGGCGTTATGGGGGCGTTGCAGGCTTCCTGTAGGAGCGTTACGGCTTCAACGTAGAAGTGAGCCGGCCCTGGTGTTTTGCTGTTGGGGCTCGGCTTGAGAGGGGTTAGGCCTCACTGCCTCACGCGATGGATTTGAGTTGAGCGGCAGCGGCTGCATAGACGATCAGTGCGCGCCTTGCATCTTCAAGTGCTCGGTGCGCCTTACCCTGATTGATATTCCCATCTTTGGCCAAGTCGTCAAGGCGGAAACTCTTCCGTTGCGGCCAAGCACGACGAGCCATCTTTAAGGCGCACGAGACGGGGTTATCGAAAGAGCGTTTCCCAGTTCTCTCTGCCGCCGCTTGCAGGAACGCCATATCGAATTCGGCATTGAATGTCACGAGTCGAAATTCTCCGACAAAGCTACGGAACTCCTCCAGAACTTCTTCAATAGGTCGTCCCTCTACATCAACCATCGCCTGCGTGATACCTGTTATCTCAGTAATCTTCTTTGGCACAGCCTTCTTCGGTTTGACTAGCGACTGAAAGGTATCGTGGGTGTTGGTGCCCTTTTTGAATCGAATCGCTGCAAGTTCGATAATCTCATTGGATTCGGCCTTCAGTCCAGTCGTCTCCAAGTCAAACACAATAAATGTATCCGGTAGGACATCAATCGGAACAGGTTGCATTCCAGACTTTCGACCACGAAAGACGAAGTAGGCGACAGCTACAAGCAGAAGGAGGACTGCGAAGTATTTCATTTGGGGCGAGGTGTTTGTGTGGCCTAACGAAATGATTTATATCGCAAAACTTGCGGTATAAAAATGCTCTTGCGGTTTAAATAATTCATCAAAATCCTTAAAAAACAATTGGCAGCAACGGCTTGCGCAGTTGAATTGTGCAAGAAAACAGTTATAAAAATTCCACGAAATCCGGTACTGCTGTGGGCAAGCCCATTGGGTTTTTGGCCCGAATGCGCCCGCAAATGCGTTAGCAGCACTATAGCCTGAGCCGCGCATAGGGGGGGCCGTATGGTGGGCTGCAAGAATAGCCTTAAATTTACCCTTAAACAGGCTGTAAGCCGCATGAAATATGCGTAGACAGCTACAAAATAAATAGCAAAATAAACCGCATGTCAGCCATTCCAAGCGCCACCACCAGTCTGTGGCAGCAGCGCGCTTTCATGCGCTGCTGGTGTCGGCGAGTTGGTTCAAGCTGTTCCCGGCATTCGCGCAGCAGGACACAATTGCCCCGTAAGGCGCGTGGAATGTGCGTATGCAGCTATTAAATTGGTAGCGAATGTAGGCTCCATACTGCAAGCTCACATCGCCCTTGGCCATGGGCGCACCGGCGCGTTCGGCGGCTTGCAAAAGCGTTTCTTGTGCGCTGGCGACAAACTGCTGGCCGCTGGCGGTCAACGTGCGTGGGTCACGCCGCCGTCGACCACCAGGGTGGAGCCCATCACGTAGTCGCCTGCGCGCGAGGCCAGGTAGATGGCGGCGCCGGCCATGTCTTCATCGGTGCCGATGCGGCCGGCCGGAATGCGCTTGCTCACCTGGGCCGCCTGGTCGCGCGCGACGCGGTTCATGTCGGAGGCAAAAGCGCCGGGCGCGATGGCGCTGACCACGATGTTGTCTTGCGCCAAGCGCAGGGCCATGCGCCGGGTGAGTTGGATCAAACCGGCTTTGCTGGCGGCATACGAATACGTCTCTTGCGGGTTGACCGAAATGCCGTCGATGGACGCAATGTTGATGACCTTGGCGGGCCGCGCGCCGGCGTTGGCAGCAGCGGCTTTGCGCAGCGGCTCGATCATGGTCTGCGTGAGGAAGAAGGGGGTTTTGAGGTTGAGGTCAACCACTTTGTCCCAACCGGCTTCGGGGAACTCGTCAAATGGCGCGCCCCAAGCCGCACCGGCGTTGTTGACCAAGATGTCGAGCGCGCCCTCGTGCCGTGCGTAGGCGCTGGCCAAGGCCTTGCAACCCTCGGGCGTAGACACATCGAGCGGCAGGGCAACGCAGTGGCCCAGGGCGGAGAGTTCTTGCGCGGTGGCGATGCAGGCGTCGGCCTTGCGCGCGCTGATGTAGACCCGCGCGCCTTGCGCCAAAAAGCCTGCGGCGATCATGCGGCCAATGCCGCGCGAGCCGCCGGTGATGAGGGCGGTGCGGCCTTTGAGGGAGAAGAGTTCGCTGGTGTTCATATGCGCCTTTGCCTGCTGTGAATGGCCTCTAGCGTAGCGCAAAGCCGGTGGCGCGTGAGTCGCCAAGGCAGCAGGCGCTTAGAATGGTTTCCATGTTAGATGACAGAGCCAAAATGCTGATGAAGGCGCTGGTAGAGCGCTATATTGCCGACGGCACGCCGGTGGGCTCGCGCACGCTCTCTAAGGCGGCGGGCCTGGACTTGTCGCCCGCCACCATCCGCAATGTGATGAGCGACCTTGAAGAACTGGGCCTGATTGCCAGCCCGCACACCAGCGCCGGGCGGATTCCCACGGCGCGCGGCTACCGTTTGTTTGTCGACACCATGCTCACCGTTTCGCGTGATGAGTTTGCCGCTGGCGGCAGCATGGCTGCGCAGCCAATTGCCGCCGACCAACCGCAGCGTGTGATTGCCAGCGCGGCCCATATGCTGTCGAGCCTGTCGCAGTTTGTGGGCGTGGTGTTGGCACCGCGGCGCAGCTCGGTGTTTCGGCACATTGAGTTTTTGCGACTCTCCGAGAAGCGTTTTTTGGTCATCATCGTCTCGCCCGAGGGCGATGTGCAAAACCGGGTGATTTTTACCGCCAGCGACTACACGCAGAGTCAGCTCATTGAAGCGGCCAATTTTTTAAACGCCAACTACGCTGGCATGGCCATCGAGCAGGTGCGCGAGCGCGTCAAAACCGAGGTCGAGCAATTGCGCGGCGAGATCGCCACCCTGATGCAAGCGGCCGTGCAAGTGAGCAGCGAGGCCCTGGCCCAGGCACAAGACGAGGTGGTGATCTCGGGCGAGCGCAATCTCTTGGCGGTGAGCGACTTTTCGAGTGACATGGGCAACTTGCGCCGCGCTTTTGATTTGTTTGAGCGCAAAGCCCAACTGATGCAATTGCTCGACATCTCCAGCCGCGCCGAGGGTGTGCGCATCTACATTGGCGGCGAGAGCCAATACGTGCCCATCGAAGAGCTGTCCATCGTCAGTGCGCCGTATGAGGTCGACGGCCAGGTAGTCGGCACTCTGGGCGTGATCGGCCCCACGCGCATGGCCTACGACAAAATGATCCAGATAGTGGACATCACTTCCAAGCTGGTGAGCAACGCGCTTAGCCACCGCTAGCGGCAGCCTCTACAATCAGCGCTTCGGTGGGGCGTTAGCTCAGTTGGTTAGAGCAGAGGACTCATAATCAATTGCTCTGTTCGGGCACTAGAATTTCCGAGCAGGCATGGCTCTAGCGGGCTGGCGTTGTAAGTGTTTGATTTGTAATGGTTTGTTGACGTAAGTTAG
>CANFOR010000094.1 GCA_947448675.1 Betaproteobacteria bacterium | reverse complement strand
TAGCCACAGCCGCCAGTCTTGCTGCCAGTGGCGCTGGGCGGTGGCCAAGAGCCAGCTGGTCGATAGAATCAATGCTATCGAAATCGGAGCTAGCCCGGCTTTAAAGGCGCGCACTGCAGCGTGTTGTTGGTTGCGGTAGAGCCAGCGCGTGGCGCTCCAGGTGAGCAGGCTGCTGGGCAACATGATGCCGATAAAAGTGGCTAACATGCCCAACACGGCCGCGCTCCACACGCCGCCGCCCAGGTTCAGGCCTACCTGCCAACCCATCAGCGGAATGAAAAGCACATTGGGCCCCGGCGCGGCCTGGGCAATGGCGATAGACGCGTTGAACTGCGCGTCGCTCAGCCAATGCGTTTCGTCTACCAAGTAGCGGTGCATGTCGGGCGCAGTGGTGATGGCACCGCCCACAGCCAGGAGCGAAAGCATCAAATAATGCGAGAACAAGGCCCACCATTGCGCGTAACTCATGGGCGCTCCCTGCTGCTGGGCACTTGCAGGGCGGGGCCGGGTGCCAAGGCCGCTTGGGAGGCGGCTTGCTGGCGCAAACGCCACCAACCCCATGCAAAAGCGGGCAGACCCAGGCCCAGCACCACCGCAATCAAAGGCCAGTGGAAGACGCCAACCGCTATAAAGGTAATAGCTACTAACGCAATGCTGGCGGGCGTTCCCAGGGCATTTCCTTTTAAGCCATAGAGCATTTTGATGCCTGCCGCGCCGATCAAACCGGCCGCCGCTGCGCCCATGCCGCGCAGCGCGCCTTGCATCAGGGCATTGCTGGCAAAGTGGCTGTAGAGCGCGCCCAAGCTCAGCACCACGCACAGGGGCAAGCCGACAATGCCCGCCAGCGCCGCCAGCGAGCCGCGCCAACCAAAGTAGCGGTCGCCCAGCATGATGACCAGGTTGACCACATTGGGGCCGGGCAAAATTTGCGCTACCGCCCAGTCTTCGACAAACTGCGTGCGGGTGAGCCAACGCCGCTTGTCGACCAGCTCGCGCTGCACGATCACCAGCACGCCGCCAAAGCCCTGCAGGGCGATGATGGTGCAGGTCAGAAACAGCTCGGTTTTGGAGTGGGGGCGTTGCAGTTCGGGGAGGGCGCTCATGCTGGGATTATCGCCAGCGCTGCGGGCGCGCCGCTGTGGAAACCCCTCGGCCTCCGAGCCTGCGCGTGCCGCGATGCAGCATCAATACACTGGCTGGTGCTGGCGGATGCTGGCCTTGACCGCGTCGCTCAGCGCAAAGCCTGCCCCGAAGTTGCTGGCAAGCTGCGCACAGCGGGCCTCGAATGCGGCGATGCCCATGCCGTAGATGAACTGCATGGCCCCGCCGGTGTAGGCCGGAAAACCAATGCCAAAGATCGAGCCAATGTTGGCGTCGTGCACGCTGCTGAGCACGCCCTCGCTCAGGCAGCGTGCGGTTTCTACCGCTTGGCGAAACAGCAAGCGGTCTTGGATGTCTTGCAGGTTGTAGGCTGCGCCGGGTTTTTCAAACAGGCTTTTGAGCTGTGGCCACAAAGACTTTTTAGCGCCCGGCGCGCCGGGCGAACCAGATGCGCCCGGGGCAGGGTAGTCGTAGAAGCCGCCGCCGCCTGCGCGGCCAGGGCGTTGCAACTGTTTCACCATGCGCTCGACCAGCAGCTCGCCAGGTGTGGCGCTGTAGGTTTTGCCGCTTTGCGCGTAGTCGGCGCGCGTTTGGTCGAGCACATGCACGCTTAAGGAGAGCGCGGTTTCGTCCATCACCGCCAGCGGGCCAACCGGCATGCCGCATTGCATGCCTGCGTTTTCAATCACCGCCGCCGGAATGCCTTCGCCCAGCATGGCCGCCCCTTCCATCACAAAAGTGCCGAAAGTACGGCTGGTGTAGAAGCCGCGCGCGTCGTTGACCACGATGGGGATTTTGCCGATGGCTTGCACGTAGTCAAAGGCGCGGGCCACGGTTTCGTCGTCGGTCTGCGCGCCGCGAATGATCTCGACCAACTTCATTTTGTCGACCGGGCTGAAGAAGTGGATACCGATGAATTTGGCGGGCTTGGCGCTGGCCTGGGCCAGGCCGCTGATCGGCAGGGTCGAGGTGTTGCTGGCAAAAAAACCACCGCTAGCGAGCATGGGCTCAGCCTCTTGCGTGACCTGGGCTTTGAGCGCGCGTTGTTCAAACACGGCCTCAATAATCAACTCACATGCTTGCAAATCTGTAGCACTCTGCGTAGGCAGGATGCGCGCTAGCAGGGCTTTTTGCTCTAGTTCACTCATGCGTCCCTTGTCCATACGGGCCTGCGTGAGTTTGGCGCTGTAGGCTTTGCCATGCTCGGCTTTTTCCAGCGACACGTCTTTCAGCACGGTGGCAATGCCGCGGCTGGCCTGTACGTAGGCAATGCCTGCGCCCATCATGCCCGCGCCCAAAATGCCGACTTTTTGCGGCTTGTAGCGCGGCACATTTTGGGGCCGTGACTGCCCGCTCTTGATGGCGTTCAAGTTGAAGAAAAAGGTGTTCACCATATTGCGTGCTACCTGGCCGGTACCGACTTTGGCGAGGTAGCGGCTCTCGATGCGCAGCGCGGTGTCGTAGTCCACTTGCGCGCCTTCGACCATGGCCGCCAGCGCTGCCTCAGGCGCGGGGTAGAGCCCGCGCGAGGCCTTTTTCATCATCGCTGGGGCCACCACCAGCGCACCGGCAATCTTGGGGTTGGCTGGTGTGCCGCCTGGGATTTTGTAGGCTTTATCGTCCCAAACCTGCGCGGATACTGCGTGGGCAGCTATAAAAACAAGAGCAGCCGGGCGCAGCGCGGCAGCGTCAGGCATCAGTTCGTGCACCAAGCCCAAGGCCAGCGCCTCGCGCGGGTTGAAGAGCTTGGCCTCCAAAATGTAGGGTTGTGCACCCATCAGGCCCAGCAGCCGCGTCATCTTGGTGATGCCGGTCGCGCCGGGGATCAGGCCGAGCGTGATTTCGGGCAGGCCGAATTGAATTTTGGGGTTGTCTATGGCTATGCGGTAGTGGCCCACGAGCGCCACCTCCCAGCCGCCGCCCAAGGCCGCGCCGTTGAGGCAACTCACCACCGGCTTGCCCAAAGTCTCCAGCGTGCGAAAGTTCTGCTTCATGCGCTCGATGCTCTGGAACATCGCCGCTGCATCGCTGCTCTGGCCACGCATCAGCGCCTTCAAATCGGCCCCGGCAAAGAAGGTGCTTTTGTTCGACGCGAGGATGATGCCCTTGATGGCCTCTTTGTCTTTTACGACCTGCGCGGTAGCCTCGCTCAAGTCGCTTTGCCACTGCGTGCACATGGTGTTGACGGGCGAGCCCGGCTCGTCGAAGGTGAGGGTGGCGATGCCGTCTTGGAGTTCGTACTTGATGGTTTGCATCAGATGCGCTCCACAATCGTTGCAATGCCCATGCCGCCGCCGACGCAGAGCGTGGCCAGGCCGTAGCGCAGTTTGCGGCGGTGCAGCTCGTCAATCAGGGTGTTCAAAATCATCGCGCCCGTTGCGCCCAGCGGGTGGCCCATGGCGATGGCGCCGCCGTTGACGTTCACCTTGTCGTGCGGCACACCCATCTCTTTCATAAAGCGCATGGGCACGGCGGCAAAGGCTTCGTTCACCTCGAACAAATCTATCTGCTCTATCGTCAGGCCCGCCTTGGCCAGCGCCTTGCGCGCGGCAGGCATGGGGCCAGTGAGCATGATGGTTGGGTCGGCCCCGCTGAGTGCGGCAGCGACGATGCGGGCGCGTGGCGTAAAGCCGTGGGTTTTGCCCGCCGCCTCCGAGCCAATCAAAATCGCCGCTGCGCCATCGACAATGCCCGAGGAATTGCCTGCGTGGTGCACGTGCGCAATGCGCTCCACCTGCGGGTAGCGGGTCAACGCCACTTGGTCAAAACCCATAGCGCCAAGCTGCTCAAACGCGCTCTTGAGCGAAGCCAAGCCTTGCATGGTGGTGTGGGGTTTGATGAATTCGTCAAAGTCCAAAATCGTTTGGTCTAAAAAGTCTTTTACCGGCACCACGCTGCCTGCAAAGTAGCCGCCCTCGCGGGCTTTGGCGGCGCGGCGCTGCGACTCCAGCGCAAAGGCGTCTACGTCTTCGCGCGTAAAGCCTTCAATGGTGGCGATCAGGTCGGCACCAATGCCCTGGGGTACAAAAGCGGTTTGCGAATTGGTCTCGGGGTCTTGCGCCCAAGCGCCGCCGTCTGAGCCAATCGGCACCCGGCTCATACTCTCAACGCCGCCTGCCACTACCAGGTCTTCCCAGCCGCTGCGTACCTTCTGCGCCGCCATGTTCACGGCCTCCAGGCCCGAGGCGCAAAAGCGGTTGAGCTGCACGCCCGAGCAGCGAAAGTCCCAGCCCGCCTTGAGCGCGGCCACCTTGGCGATCACCGAGCCCTGCTCGCCAATCGGCGAGACCACGCCCATCACCACGTCGTCGACCTGGGCGGTGTCAAAGTCGTTGCGCCGCTGCAGCTCGCTGAGCACGCCCGCCAGCAGGTTCACAGGCTTGACTTCATGCAAGCTGCCATCTTTTTTGCCTTTGCCGCGCGGCGTGCGGATAGCGTCGAATACAAATGCTTGGGTTGCGGCTTCAGACATGGTTTTCTCCAGCGAATGGGTTGCAGGCAAAAAAGCCAGTATAGTGATTTCACCAAGTAAATGCTTTGCAAAATCCTTCTGTAAAACCCCTGTCTTCCAGGTGACTCCCATGATCGAACGCAGCCTCTTCACCCCCGAACACCAAGCCTTCCGCGACAGCTTTCGCCGCTTTGTTGCAAAAGAAATCGCACCCCACCACGAGGCCTGGGAAGAGCAGGGCTATGTCGATCGCGAGGTTTGGCGCAAGGCCGGAGCCAATGGCTTTTTGTGCATGAGCATGCCCGAGGCTTACGGCGGGGCCGACGCTGACAAGCGCTACAGCGTGGTGCAAATGGAGGAGCTGAGCGGCCCGGGCTTTACCGGCATTGGCTACACCTTGCACAGCGAAATCGTCGCACCTTATATCTTGCATTACGGCACCGCTGCGCAAAAAGCCAAGTACCTGCCACGCATGGCCAGCGGCGAGATGGTCGGCGCTATCGCCATGAGCGAGCCCGCTGCGGGCAGCGACTTACAAGGCGTTAAAACCACGGCCATCGAGCAGAGCGACGGCAGCTATGTGCTCAATGGCAGCAAGACCTTTATCACCAATGGCTGGCATGCCGACCTGGTGGTCGTCGTCGCTAAAACCAACCCTGCAGCCGGAGCCAAAGGCACCAGCTTGCTCTTGGTCGAACGCGGCATGAAGGGCTTTGAAAAAGGCAAACGCTTGAAGAAGCTCGGCCTCAAAGCGCAAGACACCAGCGAGCTGTTTTTTGACAACGTGCGTGTGCCCGCCGAGAACCTTTTGGGTGGCAAGCCGCAAGAGAGCCGCGGCTTTATTTGCCTGATGGAGCAACTACCCTGGGAGCGCTTGCAAATCGCCATCCAAGGCATTGCAGCGGCGCAGTCTGCCATCGACTGGACGGTGGCTTACGTGAGAGACCGCAAAGTCTTTGGCCAAAGTGTGGCGGCTTTTCAAAACACCCGCCACACCCTGGCGAGCCTGCAAACCCAAGTGCAAATTGCGCAAGTCTTCGTCGACAAATGCACCGAGTTGCTCGAGGCCCAGCAGCTCGACACCGCCACCGCCAGCATGGCCAAACTCTGGTGCACCGACCTGCAATGCAAGGTCATGGACGACTGCGTGCAACTCTTTGGTGGCTACGGATATATGTGGGAATACCCCATCACCCGCGCCTACGCCGACGCCCGCGTGCAACGCATCTATGGCGGCACCAATGAGATCATGAAGGAAGTGATTGCGCGTAACATGGGCTTAGGCCGATAAGCACCATGACCATCCACCACATCCTCAAAATGGGCGACCCGCGTTTGCTGCGCGTGGCCAAACCGGTTACAGCGTTTGACTCTGACGCCTTGCACACCTTGGTGCGCGACATGCTCGAGACCATGGCCTCGGTTGATGGCGCGGGCTTGGCTGCGCCGCAAATTGGGGTGGACTTGCAGCTCATCATTTTTGGCACGGGCAGCATCAACCCGCGCTACCCCGACGCGCCGCCCGTGCCGCGCACCGTGTTGTGCAACCCCGTGCTCACACCCTTGGGCGTTGACGAAGAAGAGGGTTGGGAGGGCTGCCTTTCGGTGCCCGGCCTGCGCGGCGTGGTGCCGCGTTTTGCGCGCCTGCGCTACAGCGGCTTGGACGCCTTTGGCGACCCCATCGAACGCGAAGCCGAAGGTTTTCATGCCCGCGTGGTGCAGCACGAGTACGACCATTTGATCGGCAAGCTCTACCCCATGCGCATACGCGATTTTTCGCGCTTTGGTTTTACCGAAGTTTTGTTTCCAGGCCTCGACGCAGCGGCCGACGATTGATTTTTACGAAAGAACTTTGCATGGCAACGACACGAACGAAATTTTTCGCGCGTATGGCTATTGCCTGCGCCAGCTTGGCCGCCACTGTAGCCACCACGGTGGCGCAGGCACAAATGGCCCCTGATGTGGCCGAACAACTCAAAGCCCTGGGCCGGGTCATCAACCCACCCGCCACCGCTGCGCTCTACGCCGCGCGTGTTATCGACAAAGAACCCTATGCAGGCGTGCGCGTTCAGCGCGACATGGCCTACGGTAGCGACCCCCGCCACCTGCTCGATGTGTTCGTTCCCGAAGCAGCCGCTAGCGAAACGGGCAGCGCGCCCAGGCCGGTTTTGGTGTTTGTGCACGGCGGCGCGTTCACGCGCGGCGACCGTCGCGCGCCGGGCAGCCCGTTTTATGACAACCTCATGCTCTGGGCGGTGCGCAATGGCATGGTCGGTGTCAACATCACTTACCGCTTGGCACCCAAAGACTTATGGCCTGCGGGCGCGCAAGACGTGGGCCTGGCCGTGCGCTGGGTGCACGAGCACATTGCCGCGCGCGGCGGCAACCCCGCCAAAGTGTTTTTAATGGGCCACTCTGCCGGTGCCGCCCATGTGGCCTCGTATGTGGCCGATGCACGCTTTCAGCAGGTGCCCGGCGCGGGCTTGGCGGGTGCGCTGATGCTCTCGGGCCTGTACCAGCTCTCGCCCGAGTTGCTGGGCGCCGAGTCGGCCGTCAAACTCTATTTTGGCGACGACCCGGCCCGCTTTACCGAGCGCTCAGCGCAAGGCGGCTTGCTGCGCACCCCCGTGCCGCTGTGGGTGGGCTATGCCCAGCTCGACCCGCCTGCGTTTGAAGCCCAAGCCCTGGGCTTGAAAGACGCGCTCTGCGCGGCAGGGCGTTGCCCCGCGTTCGCCGCGTTCCCAGGCCACAGCCATATGTCAGAAATCTACTCTGTCAACACCGACGACGCGCAGGTTAGCCATGCCATGCTGGCCTTTGTGAGAGCGCATTGAGCGCTGCAGCCGAGCGGCGCACCCAGCCGCACGGCTTTGCAGTGAAGTGGGAAACCGTGCACGGCACCGGTGCCGACCTGCAAATGCGCTCTTTGCGCGACCGCCAGCAGTTTTATGACCCTTTGGGCGAGGCCGAGAGCGCAGGCATATCGTCCGCTACTTGGCCCTTGTTTGGCCTGCTCTGGCCCAGCGGCCGGGTGCTGGCCCACCACATGCTGAGCTACGACATTGCGGGCAAGCGCGTGCTCGAACTGGGCTGCGGCCTGGCCCTGGCCAGCTTGGTTTTGCACCGGCGCGGCGGCAACATCACCGCCAGCGACAACCACCCCTTAGCCGAGGCGTTTTTGCTGGAAAACATTCGCATCAACGCCTTGCTGCCCATCAAATACGAAACCGGCAATTGGAGCGTGGCCAACCCGCGCCTGGGTTTGTTTGACCTGATTATTGGCAGCGACGTTTTGTACGACCGCAACCAGCCCCAGGCGCTGTCCGACTTCATCCACCTGCACTCGGCCCTGGCCGTAGAAGTGGTGATAGCCGACCCCGACCGCGGCAACATCAACGGCTTTAGCCGCTGCATGCTGGCCCTGGGATACGGCCACGCGCAAGAGCGCATCACCCAGCTACCCGGCAGCGCCCTGGCCTACAAAGGGCGCTTGCACACCTACCTGCGCAGCTAGCCTGGCTGTCATGCGGCGCGCTCTGCTATGCTAAATGCCCATTTACCCACGGAGACCGCCATGAAAACAGAATTGTTGTACCTCGCACTCGTCACTGCATTCACGGGCCTGCTGTGGGTGCCGTACATCCTCGACCGCGTGGCCGTTCGCGGCGTATTTGACGCAGTGGGATACCCCGAGAACCCCAAACCCCAATCGGCTTGGGCCCAGCGCCTGATGAAGGCGCATGCCAACGCGGTGGAGAACCTGGTTGTTTTTGCGCCGCTGGTGCTGCTGGCAAACGCACTCGGCGTTACCGGCACGGCCATCGCCATGTCTGCCGCCGTCTACTTTTGGGCCCGTGTGGTGCATGCCGTTTGCTTTACCTTTGCTGTGCCATGGGTGCGCACACTGTCGTTCGTTGTCGGCTTTTTGGCCCAGGCCTGTATTGCATGGCAAATCCTCGCGCACTATTAAGGATTTTTTTGAATGCTTTAAACCGCAAGGGTGTTTTGTAGACCGCAGGTTTTGCGGTCTACATCACGGTAAACCTATCAGGTGTTTCGCATGTTCAAGTTTGAATGGGACGATCAGAAAGCTGCGAGCAATTTGTCGAAACACGGTGTATCGTTCGACGAGGCGGTAAGTGTTTTTGGCGATGGACAGGCCCTGACATTTTCTGACACCGATCACAGCGAATTCGAAGATCGAAGTCGAACATATGGAATATCCAATAAGTCACGGCTCTTGGTGGTCGTCCACACCGAACGTCGAAACGGCATACGAATCATCAGCGCCAGAAAGGCAACACGGTATGAAAAAAGTATCTACAAAAATGACTGATCAAGATATCCCCGAATTGAAGCGTGATGGGCTTGGCAAGGGCGTAAGGGGCAAGTACCTGAAACACTTTATGCAAGGCAGCAATATCGTGGTACTGCAGCCCGAAATCCAAAAGGCATTCCCTACGTCTGAAGCCGTCAACAAGGCGTTGGCGAGCATGCTGGCTTTTGCACAGGAAACGCAAGGTTTAACAGGTCGCTCAGGTCGGACAACGCGCAAGCGCGTCGCCGCGTAGCTTCAACGTAGCCCCCAATGTCCTACGACCCGCAAGACGCCGCGCGCGATGAGATGTACGACCAAATCGGTCGCGAGCTCTACCCTGAGCACAAAGCTCAGGCCATTGGGGAGTTCACCGCGGAACGACTTCGGTTCTTTTATGTGGCAAATCCCGAAGTCATGTGCCCCGCCGTAGACGCAATTCAAGAGGGCAAACGGCTTACAGAGAACGGGTACAACTCGGCAGCAGTCGTCTTCTTTTTCACCGCAGTAGAAATACTTCTCAAGGCCACCTTGCTCATGCCTGTCGTGCACGGTCTGGTGCATAGCGAAGGGCTTGCTAACATCATCGTTAAGCAGTCTCTCGATCAGTCAGGGTTCGACAGGTACGCAAAGCTCCTTGAGCTGTTGTTCTCAGAGCTGGCTGGAATGGACATCCGAGCAATTTCGCGGAAGGAAACAAGTGAGAAACTTCTCAAGGAATGCACTGCACTTCAGAAGCTCAGGAATCAAATCATCCATCAAGGCGCCAGGTGCGAGCCTCATCAAGCTGACCATGCGCTCGCCGTCTCTGCTGCTGTCTACGAGCTTATCGTTCATCCAATGCTTACCAAGCTTGGTTTGCACGTCTTCGAACGTGGCGAGATCCAACCGTTTAGGGGCTAACCAGTCCAACTCCATATCCGACATCTAAACTGGACTCTGTTGTGGTCCGTGCCGACATGGAATCTGCGTCACCGATGCGCCAGTCGCTGCAAGCGGCTGCAAGTGAGCCGCAAGAGTTGTCGGCGTCTATCGGTGTGGGGTGAACCCGGTTGGCCATTGAATAGTCGATCCATCTCGTCGCTAGTTGTGTTGGTAGCCAAAATTTCCCAATAAAAACGGCTGCAAGACGCACCAGATATGCGTAGACAGCTATCAAAAACATAGCTGCCATCGGCTGCCTAGCCCGCCGACAGTGCCTCCAGCAGCTCCGTCTCAATGGCAATTTGCGCCTTGCTGTGCTGCAGCTCGGCACCGTCTACCAAGAAGCTGTCTTCCACGCGCTCGCCCAGGGTGCTGACT
>CANFOR010000093.1 GCA_947448675.1 Betaproteobacteria bacterium | reverse complement strand
CATGTAGCTCACGCCGCTGGTCACGCGCAGATGGTCTTCCAGCACGTAGTACTCGCCCTCGCCTCGCGCGTTGGCGGCGCGCACGATGTCGATGCCAGCTATATGCGAGTACACATTGCCTGGCACGTTAACGCCCACCATCTCGGGCCGGTACTGGGCGTTGTGCAAAATTTGCTCGGCCGGTACCAAGCCCGCGCGAATGATTTCTTGGCCGTGGTAGACGTCGTGCACAAAGCGGTTGAGCGCGGTGACGCGTTGCTCCAGGCCGCGTTGCATGCTGACCCACTCGTGCGCCGGGATCACGCGCGGAATCAGGTCGAAGGGGATCAGGCGCTCGGTGCCGCCATTGCCCGCATGGGTGCCTTCGTCTTTGGCACCGTAGACGGCAAAGGTAATGCCGACGCGGCGAAACACCATTTCAGCCTCTTCGCGGCGCTGGCGCATCATGTCGCTGGGCTGTTTGGCCAGCCAAGCGTCGTAGGGGCGGTAGTGCGCGCGTACCTGCTGGCCTTGCGTAAAAAACGCATAGGGCAACTGGGTGTACATCTCGTCAAAAATCGGCATGGCGCGGGGGTCTCCGGGTTTTGCTAACGGCTTGCCATCTGCAGCTTGCGTGGGCCACTGGCGGTGCAAACAAGCATAGCAAGGAATGCGCCATGCTGGTGCGAGGGCGCTCAATCGCGACGGCACAGGCTCAATCTGAAGGGCTCAGGTTATGCGCCCAATAATGGGGCGCAGCTTCGCGCTGGCAGTGCAACGCAGCAGGTTGGGCGCTGCTCCAGCGCATGGCCCCGCAGTGCGGCGAATCGGCTACGCTGATGCCACGCTCCTGGTAACGCGCCAGCACGCTGGCGGCAGGGTGACCAAAGCGGTTGCGGTAGCCCGCCTGCACCATGGCGAAGCGCGGCTGCACCGCGTCTAAAAAAGCCGGGCTCGACGAGGTTTTACTGCCGTGGTGCGGCACCAGTAGCACGTCGGCCTTTAACGGGGCTCCTAGGGCCGTTAAACGGGCTTCTTGGGCTTGCTCAATGTCACCTGCCAGCAAGGCGCTGTGCGCAACGTTGCTGATGCGCAGCACGCAGCTGAGCGCATTGGTTTTGTTGGCCGTGGCGTAGTCAGCGGCTTGCGGGTGCAGCACCTCAAACGCCACGCCGTCCCACTGCCAGCGCTGGCCTGCACTGCAGCGGGTGGCGGGGCGCTGGGCTTGCAGGGTGTGGCCGTCTTCGATGGAGCTGAGCAGAGCGGCCTGCGGCTGCATGCCCAGCACCGCACTGGCGCCGCCGGTGTGGTCGCTGTCGCGGTGGCTGAGCAGCACGGTGTCGAGGCGCTCGCCAAGTGCGCGCAGCAGCGGCACCAAGGTGCGGTGGCCTGCGTCGCTGTCGCGCGAGAAGCGTGGCCCGGCATCGTAGAGCAGGCTGTGCCCGGCGGTGCGCACCAGTACCGCATTGCCCTGGCCGATGTCGGCCGCCAACAACTCAAACTCGCCCGCTGCGGGGCGCGCGCTCTGCCACAGCAGCACCGGCAGCAGCAGGGGCAGGCCAAAGGCGCGCAGGGCCCAGGGCAGGCGCATGGCCAGCAGCGCACCACCTAAAACGCCCAAAACCGTTGCCCAGAGCGCGGGAGCAGCTACAGAAACCGTAGCAAGCGGGAGCTGGGCCAAGAGCCCTAAAAACCAGGCCAGGGCCTGCACCGCCCAGGCTGCGGCGCTCCACAGCGGAGCCCACAGCGCCCCGGCCATGGCCAGGGGTGTGAGCAAGAGCGTGACCCAGGGAATGGCCAGCGCATTGGCCAGCAAGCCCACCACCGAGGCTTGGTTGAAGAGCAGCAAGCTGAGCGGCGTGAGCGCGAGCGTGACCACCCATTGCTCTAGGAACAGCGCTTTTATAGACACAAAAATGGCTGCAAAGCGCGTATAGCCTGCGTAGACAGCTATTGAATTTGTAGCATCTGATGGACTGGCGGCACTGGCAAACAGCACCCCCACAGCCACAAAACTGAGCCAAAAACCCGCCTGCAGCAGGGCCCAGGGGTCCCACAGCAGCACCACCGCGCAGGCCAGCAGCCACACCAGGGGCCAAGGCCAGCGCCGCGCGCCCAGGCGCAGCAGGCCCACCGTGGCCAGCATCAGCACGGTGCGCTGACTGGGCACGCCCCAACCACTGAACAGCGCGTAACTGGTGGCCAAAAGCAGGCCGCCCAGCAAGCCCGCCGTGGGCGCGGGCAGCCATAGGCACAGGCGCGCCGAGCGCCGCCACAGCCAGCCCAGCAGCCGCGCCGCGCCCCAAGCAAACATGGTGACATGCAGGCCCGAGATGCTCATCAAATGGGCCACGCCGGTGGCGCGGTAGATGTCCCAGTCGGCGCGCTCGATGGCGTTTTGGTCGCCCACGACCAGGGCTGCGATCACCCCCGCCGTGCCGGGCTCGGCCACGCGCGCGTAAATGGCGCTGCGCAGGGCTTGGCGGGCGCGCTCCAGTGGGTGCCAGGCGGTAGTGGCCAAGCGCGTGGGCGCAGCGTCGTGCTGCCCGGCGCGCACGTAGCCGGTGGCCTGCAAGCCCTGCTCCCAGAGCCACAGCTCGTAGTCAAAACCATGCGGATTGACATTGCCGTGTGGGGCCTTGAGCCGCACCGTGAAACGCCAGCGCTCGCCCGCGCGCAAGTCGGCTGGCTGGCCGTCAACGCCCTGGGACTGGCCCAGCTCGTCGACATAGGCCCCGCCATACCAGCCCAGGTAGACAGCAGGCGGCACTTGCACGCCCTGCCCGGCGCGCTGGGCTTGTTCCACTTCCAAGCGAAAGCGCAGGCCGCCCTCGCTGCGCTGGGGCATGGCCGCGACGATGCCGGTGAGCTGCAGGTCTTGCCCTTCGAGCCCGGGGTTGAGCGCCTGGCACTGGAAGGCGCTGGCGCGCAGGCCGGTGAACGCGAAGGCCAGGGCGGCAAAAGCCCAACACAGTAAAAAACCGTGCAGCCAGCTTGCACGGCTAGCTGCACGGCCAGAGTCAGCCTGTGGTGCCGCCGAGCTTGCGCTTGGCGCAATCACTTGAATCGCTACATTTTTAATAGCTGCATACGCAATACTGGTAAGCGCTGGCAGCCCAATGGCCAAGTACGCCCAGGCGGGCAGCAAACTGCGTTCTTGCAGTTGCAAGGCCGTGCCCAACACAAGACCGATGAGTGCAAAATAAATTTAAACCTCCATCGGCAACATGCCCTAGCAGCCTAGCGGTGTACCTCGGCCTCGCCTGCGCGCGCCAGCAACTCCATGAGTTTTTTGCGGATCAGCATGCCGGGTTGGTCAGAGTCCATCGAGAACTCCACACCCCGGCGGCGCGTGTCCACCAGCGCGTCGGGGTCTGTGGACTCCAAGATGTCTTTGTCTTCGCGGGTGATGGCGGCGTCAAAGTCGATCAGCAACTGGGCTGGGCAGTCGGCCTCGGTGTCGTTGCGAAACAGCCATTGGCACAGTTGCATATGGCCGTCGTCAATCGGCGTGAAGCAGTTGAAGATCACGTGTCGCACGCCGCTGGGGTATTCAATGTCGAGCCGCCGCGCAAAGGGCAGGTAGTAGGCGTTGCGCATGTGGCGGGTGGTGAGCGCGCCCTGCACGCCGCTGATTTGCGCAAAGCGCTCGGGGTTGGCGGCGGCGATGGTGGTCTCGGCGTAAAAGCCGGTTTCGCTCTCGACCAGTTGGTATTGGCTGGGCTGGGGTTGGGCCGCAACGCCAAAGGTGGCGCGGTGCACAAAGCTGAAGTGGGCGTTGTCAAAACTGTTCTCTAAAACGCGCAGCGGGCTGGTGGCCCAGGGCTCGTAAAACTGAAAAATCGTGCGCCAGCCGTCAACAGCAAACTCGGGCACGGCGGGGATGTCGGCAATGGGCTCCTCTAAAGCCACCCAGGCATAGCCGTAGCGCGCGGTGCAGTGATAGGCCGGGGTTTGGTAGCCCGGCGGGATGGCCCGGCTGGGCTGGTACTGCGGAATGATGACGACGCGGCCTTGCGCGTTGTAGGTCCAGCCATGGTAGGCGCAGCGCACATGGCCTTGGCTGCAGGCCTGGCCTTGCGCGTCAACGCACCAGCCTTTGGACAGGCGGGCCGTGCGGTGGCAGCAGCGGTCGCGCAGAGTGGCGGGCTGGCCCTGCGCGTCTAAAAACAGCACGATGGGCTCGCCCAGGAGGGTAAAGGGCTTGGGGCCGCCCGCCAAGTCGGCCAGGGGCATGACGGCATGCCAAAACTTGCGGAAGATGGGTTGTTGGGTGACCAGCATAGGCGCATGGTAGCAAGCTTCACACAGGCGGAAGGTAGACTTCGTATCTATGCCCTGGCACGCCCAACTCCAACTCGACTACAGCCTTGAAAACCAACGCACGGTAGTGCGCCATACGCACAGCGGCCCGCTGCGCATTTTGCAGAGCCTCTACCCCGAGGGCGATGCCGTTTGCCACAACGTGCTGGTGCACCCGCCCGGTGGCTTGGTCGGTGGCGACACCCTGAGCATGCAAGTGAATGTGGCCCGCGGCGCGCACGCCCTGCTCACTACACCCGGTGCCACGCGCTTTTACCGCTCCGACGGCGAGACTGCCCTGCAAAGCCTGGAGGCCGAGGTGGCCGAGGGGGCACGCCTGGAATGGCTACCGCTAGAGACCCTGGCCTACAGCGGCTGTATTGCGCACAACCAGGCCCGCTTTAGCCTAGCGCCCGGTGCTGAGATGATCGGTTGGGACGTGACAGCCTTGGGACTGCCGCAAGCCCATTTGCCTTTTGTTAGTGGCAGTTTTGCCCAGCACCTGGAAGTGCCCGGTGCGTGGCTAGAGCGCGCGCTGATCCAAGCAGGTGACGAACGCTTGCTAAACAGCCCACTGGGCTTGGCCAGCCAGCGTTGCATGGCAACTTTGTTTTTTGCGGCCGGCAGCCCAATAGCGCGGCCTCGGCGCGATGCGGCGCTGGACGCCGCGCGCAATTTGGTGGCTGCTCACAACCTGCGCGCCAGCGCGGGCGCTACCGCCCCCGCAAGCCAAGTGATTGTGTTGCGCGTGCTGGCGCCAGTGGTCGAGCCCGCAATGCACTTGCTACGCCAAGTGTGGCTGGCTTGGCGGGGACATTTTTGGGAACAATCGTCCGCTATCCCGCGCATTTGGAGCATGTAACACTATTGTTTTTTAGTCACTTATCCTTGAGCGGTTGCGTCTTCTTCTGGCCAATCGCGGATGTAGGCTTTGAGCATTTTGTTCTCAAAGTTTTGGCTGTCTACGATGGCTTTGGCCACGTCGTAAAAACTGATCACGCCCATGAGCATGCTACTGTCGATGACCGGCAGGTAGCGGGCGTGGCTGTCGAGCATCATGTGGCGCACTTCGTCGAGCTCGGTTTGCATGGTGCACGTCATGGGCGTGCCGTCCATGGCTTGCTTGACGCTGATGCCATGCACCGTGCCACTGGCTTTATTGATGGCGGCAATTACTTCGCGAAAGCTCAGCATGCCGACCACGTGCCCGCCAAACATGACGACCAAGGAGCCGATGTCTTTGTCGGACATGATTTGCATGGCTTGCGCCAGACTCTCTTCAGGCGTAGTGGTGTAGAGCGTGTTGCCCTTGACGCGCAGGATGTCGCTGACTTTCATGATGCTCTCCTCGTGATGGATATAGCCACTGCCGAGGCTTCAATATAGCTTAGAACACCCACATCAACCAGAGAGCAGATACCCCGATACGGGCTTACTGAATTTACGCGCGCCCGAACTTGGTGTCGAACTGAATGCCGATTTTTTGCAAAAGTGGGGTCGGCAATAGTCCGCCCGCACAAACGATGACGGCATCGTTAGGATATCTCTTTAGACCGGCATCGGATTCAATGTCGACGCTTTTCTCTTGTATTTTTTTCACAGAAGAGTTGAGCATGACCTGGAGTTGCCCCAATTTTTGTTGTTGCGTCAATAGCATTTGGTTTTTCTGCTTCACGCGCGAAAAAGCTGAACTGCGATAGGACAAAATGACCTTGGTGTCGGGTTGCTCTGAGAGCGCAATAGCGGCCTCTAAAGCGCTGTCACCACCACCGACCACCAAGATGGATTGGCCTTTGTATTGGGCTGCATCCACCAGCTTGTAGGCGACTTTGGCAGACTCTTCACCAGGAACTTCGAGCTTGCGTGGGGTGCCACGCCGCCCCATGCTCAGAAGAACGGAGGTGGCGGTATAGCTACCGCGACTGGTCTTAACAAGGAAGTGGTCGTCAACTTTTTCGATGGCTTCCATTTGCTCTCGAAAATGGATGACCAACCCGGTCTTGGACACCACATCGTTCCAAAAGTCTAAGAGTTTTTCTTTTTGAACCTCTGCAAAATGCACCATACCAATGATGGCCAAATTCATAGGGGCCGTCATTGCAATTTTGTTCCGCGGGTAATGGTATACCGCGCCACCGATTGAGTCTTCTTGCTCGATCACTTTGTATTTGAGTTTGGCGGCAATGGCCGAGAGGCCGGCAGATATGCCCGCCGGGCCACAACCCACAATGAATACGTCAAACTCTGCTTTGGTGGCGGGCCGTTTACGGATGCTGTCGATCGCTTGCCGACCTTGCTCTACTGCTTTGCGGATCAGGCCCATGCCACCCAACTCGCCGGCAATAAAAATGCCGGGCACATTGGTTTCAAAGTCTGGCGTAACGTGCGGAATATCGATGCCGCGTTTTTCTGTGCCAAACACTAGAGAAATTGCATCGACAGGGCAGGCTAAGCGGCAGACGCCATGCCCAATACATGCAGCCGCATTGATGAGCACCGCTTTGCCTTTGACAATGCCCAGCGCGTCTTCAGGGCAGACCTTGGTGCACGCGCCTGAGCCAATGCAGCGAGCGGGGTCGATCACCGGGTGCAAAGAAGGCGGCTCGGTACGCCCCGCCTGAACAGCCTCTTTGAGCTCGACCATACTACTACGCTGTATACGGCTTTGTCGCCGCATATACAAAAACATCGCTAGCAATACGATGCTGGCGTAGAGCACGGTGTAGATCATGCTAGGGCTTGACGCTTTCGCTGATCTCAATAGCTACACCGGTGGCAGATACGCTCACGGGTACGCTTTGGCCCATCAAGTCACCGGGCTGCGCAATGGCATTGCCGCTCTTGCTGACACGCGCTGTAACGATCACCTTGCTAGCACTGGAGATGCGCGCGGCAGGCGACATGGCCATGCTGTCGTCAAGTACAAAATTCAGAGGCAAATCTTTCACTTGCTTGCGCAGCACGGCCAGCGGCATGCGCGAGCCTTCAGGAGCACGCGCCGTCACGAAGATGGTGTCGCCAGGGGCGACTTTGGATGCCAATGCAGCAGCGAGTGTGACCGTTCCTCGCACGCCAACAGCCCCCTTTGCAGCAGCAGGCGCAGCATCTGCTCCGGTGTCGGAAACAGGCGTAGCCACCATGCGCCCAGCGGCTGGCTCTGGTGCTGGAGGAAGCCCGGCCAGTTCACGCGCCTCCTTCAAACCTGCTTGAATTTGTTGCACAAAAGCGCTCTCTGGCCCGCCCAGCGCAGTAACCTGCTCCCACTGCTTCACTGCAGTTTTGTAGTCTTTGTGGCTGAAAGCATAGGTGCCGGACAGGGCCAAACCTTTGACATTGCGCGGGTCAATTTTCAAGGCGCGCTCCACCAGCTTAATGGGCTCACCATCTAACAAACGGTTGTTTTTAACAGCCAAGGCGTCAGCGTAATCGACCATGAGCGCAGGGTCGTCCTTGCTGAGTTTGAGGGCTTGTACATAGGCATCGAGCGACTCCGCATTGCGCCCAACTACGCTGTAAGAACGGGCCAGCATGGCCCAACCGGCTGCATCGGCAGGATTTTCTTTGAGTCGACTCGACAGGCGATCGATCATGCCGTCAATTTGCTCGGCACTGGTGGCATGGGGCTGCCCAGCGGCACCGCTCTCTGCAGCGGCCATGTTTTCGGGTTCTGGGGTACGCGTCCACCAATAACCACCTGCCGCAACAACAAAGACAAATGCGGATAAAGCCCATAGCAAAGACTTGGACTGGCGCGCAACCGGGGCTTTTGCCGCAGATGGTATGGCCGCCGCGCCGACCATACTGGGCGCCATACCGACAGACATGGCAGCGGCTGGTGCAACTGGGTTAGCAGCCATCACCTCAGCGGCAGGCATGTAGCCTGCCATCACCAAGTCCAAAATACGGCGCTCCACAAGCGCTTTGCTCTGCGCATGCTGTTCGGCCGTCAAGGCACCGGCCTGCTGCAACTCTGCTAATTGCAAGAGTTGTTTTTTGAGTGCGGAAATATCGTGGTCCATAGGTGCTTTAAAAATACTCTCAGAGGGTCACAAGACCGATAGGGCCCAATTAGGCGGGGTCTAGCTCATCGGGCTCAAAGTTTTCGTCGGGCATGCGGCTTCTGCGCCGCAAAACCACAAACAATACGCCCAAGCTAAACAGTAATAATGCTGGTGGGCCAAACCAGAGTAGCGCGGTGGTAGTTTTAACAGGCGGACGATACAGTACAAAATCGCCATAGCGGGCCGTCATGTAATCGATAATTTGCTGGTCTGAAGAGCCTTTACTGAGCTGCTCCAGGACTTGCTTGCGCAGATCAACAGCCAAATCCGCATGCGAGTCCGCAATGGTTTGGTTTTGGCATACCAGGCAGCGCAATTCGGTGGTAATGCGCAGCATGCGCGCTTCAAGCTCAGGATTAGCTGCAGCAGGCAGGGCTTCTTTTGCTTGAACCAGCACAGTTAGACTGGCCAATAACAGTACCCAGAAGAGTTTAACCATTGAGCCTCCGCACCAGGGGCTCAATTTGATCGCGTAGAACCTCGGGAGTGAGCGGGCCTATTTGCTTGTAGCGCACCACGCCTTCTCGGTCTACGATGAAGGTTTCTGGCACGCCATAAACACCCCAATCAATGCCAACACGACCATCTTGGTCAAACAAAGAAGCATCGTATGGATTGCCTAAACGTGACAGCCAGGTCATGCCCGCCATGCGCTCATCTTTGTAGTTCAAACCATAAATGGGCAGCAACTTATTTTTAGAAAACTCTACCAAAAGCGCATGTTCTTCCCGGCAAGCCACGCACCAAGAAGCCCATACATTGAGCATCCATACCTTACCCAACATGTCTGCGCGTTTGATCGTAATACCAGGGTTGTCTAAACGGGTCAAAGCAAACTGCGGCGCAGGTTTGTTGATTAATGGTGACGGAACCTCCCGTGGGTTCAAAGTCAATCCCGCTGCTAAAAACCCGGCCAAGCCTAAAAAAATAAACAGCGGTATCAAAAACTTGAGGTATCTTTTCATGCAGATACCCCTAAGCTCACGGGCTCCAATGGTGTTTGTACGATAGATTTGCGTGTGCGATAGCGTTTATCGGTCACGGCTAGCAAGCCGCCAAAAGCCATCAACAAACAACCACCCCAGACCCAATCGATGAAGGGTTTAACGTAAATGCGAACGATCCAGGCTCCGCTACCCTCTACGGGTTCGCCTAAAGAAACATACAAATCGCGAAGCAATCCAGGTTGAATCGCAGCCTCGGTCATAGGGTTCTGCTGTACACGATAGACCCGTTTTTCTGGGCGCATATCGGCTATTTTTACACCGTTGCGTGTAACTTCTACCCGGCCTTGCACGGCTTGGTAATTGGGGCCTTGGATGTCGCGCGTACCACGGAAGGTGAACACATAGCCATTGACTGTGGTGGTGTCGCCTACGTCCATTTTTACATCGCGTTCAACTTCATAGCTGCGCACCATAGTGACACCCAAGCAAAATGCAGCTACACCCAAATGGGCCAGCATCATACCCACGGTAGCACGGGGCAACTGGCGGGTGCGCATGAAGGCGCTGCTCCAAGCGGCATGCTTGGGTTTAACGTGCTCTATAAAATCTGTAGCGACTGCCGAGACAATCCAAAACACCATCAAAAAGCCCAAGCTACTGGCCAAGCTCATATGATCAGCAAACACACTGGCCAAAACAGTTGCCAACACAGCCACGCCGATAGCCCAGCGTAAACGCTTGAATAAATCGGGAATTTCAGCTTGTTTCCAGCGCGCCAAGGGGCCGACACCCATTAAAAAGATTGCTGGGGCCATAAGGGGCACAAAAACGGTATCAAAGTAAGGCGGGCCGACCGAAATTTTGCCCATGCCCAATGCGTCCAAAAGCAGCGGATACAAGGTACCCAGAAGTACGGCTGCTGCTGCAACCACAGCATGACATTGTT
>CANFOR010000092.1 GCA_947448675.1 Betaproteobacteria bacterium | reverse complement strand
CACCAAGACGTGGTGCCCATCGCTCCTGGTACCGAAAAAGACTGGGCGGTTGCGCCCTTTTCGGGCGCGCTGAAAGACGGCTTCATATGGGGCCGAGGTGCATGGGATAACAAAGGCAATTTAATGTCGCAGCTCGAAGCGCTGGAGGCGCTGGCCGCCAGCGGCTTCAAGCCCGAGCGCACGATCTATTTGTTTTGGGGCGCGCACGAAGAAATTGGTGGCTCGACCGATGCGGCCCAAATCGCCCAGCTGCTCAAGTCACGCGGCGTACAACTCGATATGGTCTTAGACGAAGGCCTGTTGGTTACCGAGGGCTTGCTGGCGGGTTTTGACAAGCCCGTCGCCTTGGTCGGCATTGCTGAAAAAGGTTATGTGTCCGTCAAACTCAGCGTGAACAGCTCGCCTGGGCATTCGTCTATGCCGCCAGCTGCGGGCTCGAGCGCTATTGCGATGATGAGCAGCGCGCTCCAACGCATTGACGGTCGGCAAATGCCCGGCGCTATCGGTGGAGTGGCCCGTGAGATGTTTGACACACTGGCCCCCGAGATGAAGGGTTTTACGCGAGTCGCCATGTCGAATCTGTGGCTGTTTTCGCCGTTGGTGCAAAAACAATTGGAGTCCAAGGCCAGCACCAATGCCATGCTGCGAACCACCACGGCGTTGACCATCGTGAACGCAGGCAACAAAGAGAACGTGTTGCCCGGTAGGGCCGAGGCGGTGGTCAACTACCGCCTCTTGCCCGGCGACAGTAGCCAGAGCATGGTTGAGCGCCAAAAAGCCTTGGTGGCCGAGGTCGTGCCCGCTGATCATTTTGAAGTGGCCGCTTTACCAGGGCCGCAAGAAGCCTCCAAAGTTTCGCCCACCGACTCTGCACAATACGCAGTGTTATCGCGCAGCATCCGCGAAGTGTTTCCAGAGTCCATCGTGGCCCCCGGCTTGATGATTGGCGGTACCGATTCCTTGCATTTGGCTCCAGTGAGCGTGCATATTTTTAAGTTCTCGCCGGTGCGCGCTAAACCCGAAGACTTGGCGCGCTTCCACGGCACCAATGAACGCATTGGTGTGCAAAATTATTTGGAAGCCGTTCGCTTTTACCATCGCCTGCTCAGTCAAGCGAGCAAAGCGCCAGCGCAATAGCCTGTGCAATACCTGCGCAGCCAATCGAAGTTTATTTTCACCTTTCACACCCAAGGAAGACCACCATGACCAATGCCGTAATCGTTTCCACCGCCCGCACCCCTCTGGCCAAGAGCTGGAAAGGTGCTTTCAACATGACACACGGCGCGACACTGGGCGGCCACGCAGTGCGCCATGCCATCCAACGCGCGGGCATTGACGCTGCCGAGGTCGAAGACGTGATCATGGGCTGCGCCAACCCCGAAGGTGCTACTGGTGCCAATATCGCGCGGCAAATCGCGCTGATGGCCGACTGCCCCATCACTGTCTCGGGCGTTACGGTCAACCGTTTTTGCTCTTCAGGCCTGCAAACCATTGCCTTGGCCGCCCAGCGCATCATTGCGGGCGAAGGCGAGGTGTATGTGGCGGGCGGCGTAGAAAGCATTTCTTGCGTGCAGCAAGAGATGAACCAACACATGCTGGCCGACCCGGCCCTGGCCAAAAAGAAGCCCGAGATTTACTGGAACATGCTGCAAACCGCTGAGCAAGTGGCCAAGCGCTACAACATTGGCCGTGACGCCATGGACGAATACGGCGCGGCAAGCCAGCAAAAAGCCTGCGCAGCGCAGGCCCTGGGCAAGTTCAATGACGAGATCGCCCCCATCACCGTCAAGGCTGGCGTGATCGACAAAGTCTTGGGCATGAGCACCAAAGAAGTCACCGTCAGCGCCGACGAAGGCCTGCGCGAAGGCACCACTAAAGAGGGCATCAGCGGCATCAAACCCGCCATGCCCGGTGGCGTGATTTCTGCAGGCAACGCCAGCCAGTTTTCCGACGGCGCAGGTGCCTGCGTCATCATGAGTGAAGAGCTGGCCAGCAAGCGCGGCCTCAAGCCGCTGGGTCGCTTCTTGGGTTTTGCCGTTGCAGGCTGCGAGCCCGACGAAATGGGCATTGGCCCGGTCTACGCAGTACCCAAACTCTTAAAGCGCCTGGGCCTTACCGTGCAAGACATCGACCTGTGGGAGCTGAACGAAGCCTTCGCCGTGCAAGTGATGTACTGCCGCGATAAGCTGGGCATCCCCGCGGACCGCCTGAACGTCAATGGCGGCGCCATTGCCGTCGGCCACCCCTATGGCGTAAGCGGCCAGCGCCTCACCGGCCATGCCTTGATCGAAGGCAAACGCCGTGGTGCCAAGCGGGTGGCAGTGACCATGTGCATTGGTGGCGGTATGGGTGCGGCTGGCATTTTTGAGGTTTTGTAATTGGCATTGAAGCCGATAATGCAGGCAGGCATTGGAGTAGAACCATGAGCAAACTTGCATACGTTCACGCGCAGTGGGATGAAGAGGCTCTCGTATGGGTCGCTTCAAGCGACGACGTGCCGGGTTTGGTCACGGAAGCCTCTGCGACTGAAGATTTGATTGCCAAGTTAAAGACCATGATCCCTGAGTTGCTGGCGCTCAAAGATCCACTGGCTACCGGTCCTGTGCCATTCGAGTTGCTGACGCGGCGTTTTGAAATGTCAGCCTGACTTCCCGCGTATGGAAAGCTTTACGCCAGAACTCAAGCGCATTCTTGCCAAAGCGGGTTGCTATTTTGTTCGCAATGGCAAGGGCGATCATGAAATGTGGTTCAGTCCCAGCATGCTGGTCAATTTTGTAGTCGACAGCAAAATCAAATCGCGCCACATGGCCAACGCCGTGCTCAAACAGCCAGGCTTGCCAAAACAGTTTTAAGTCTCCATGTCACTTCGCCCCACAATTGAATTCCTTCTCTACAACTGGCTTTCTGCCGAAAGCCTGAACCAGCGCGAGCGTTTTGCCGACCACTCGCGCGAGACTTTCGACGCAGTGCTCGACACCTGCGAGCGTATTGCGCGCGAAAAATTTGCGCCGTTTAATCGCTTGGTCGATACCGAGGAACCGCGCTTTGATGGCGAGAAGGTGATCTTGCCGCAGGCCACGCACGACGCCAACCGCGCCTACGCCGCGTCGGGCATGCTCAGCGCCGCGCAAGACTATGACGAAGGCGGCATGCAGCTGCCCTACACCATCGAGGCCGCAGCCAATGCGTTTTTTGCGCTGGCTTCGGTGAGCATCGGCTCCAGCCTGCTGACCAAGGGCAATGCCAATTTGCTGCTGGTGCATGGCAGCGCACTGCAAAAGGCCGTGTTTGCGCGCAATGAACTCAATGGCCGCTTCTCGGGCACCATGTGTTTGAGCGAGCCGCAAGCGGGCTCCAGCTTGAGCGACATTACCACCCGCGCCGTGCCCGATGGTGCGGGCTTTGAGATCGAGCCCCTGGGTCCACGCTACCGCCTCAGGGGCAACAAGATGTGGATCTCGTCAGGCGAGCACGAGCTGACCGAGAACATCGTTCACCTGGTGCTGGCCAAAATCCCGGGGCCAGACGGCAAGCTGATTGCGGGAACCAAGGGCATTTCGCTCTTCATCGTGCCCAAGAAGTTGGTTGATGCGAACGGCCAGCTCACCGGGGTGCGCAATGACGTGGCCTTGGCCGGCTTGAACCACAAGCTGGGCTGGCGCGGTACCACCAATACCCTGCTAAACTTTGGTGAAGGCAAATTCCCCGTTGCAGGTGATGCAGCGCATGCGGGCGAAGCGGGTGGACCCTTTGGCGATGGCGCAGGGGCCATTGGCTACCTGGTGGGCAAGCCGCACGAAGGCCTGCGCTGCATGTTCCACATGATGAACGAGGCGCGTATCGGCGTGGGGACGGCAGCGGTGATGCTCGGGCTGGCGGGCTATTACGCCTCGCTCGACTACGCCAAAACGCGCTTGCAAGGCCGCCCCATTGCGCAGAAACAGGCCGGCAGCGCAAGCGCCACCGGCAAAGACGCCACGCAACCGCAGGTGCGCATCATCGAACACGCTGACGTCAAGCGCATGCTGCTGGCGCAAAAAAGCTACTGCGAAGGCGCATTGGCACTGGAGCTGTACTGCGCGCGCCTGGTGGACGAGCAGCACACGGGCAGCGCCAGCGCGGCAGACGAAGCGCGTTTGCTCTTAGAGGTGCTCACCCCCATTGCCAAAAGCTGGCCCAGCGAATGGTGCCTGGAGGCCAATAGCTTGGCGATCCAAATCCACGGCGGCTACGGCTACACGCGCGACTTCCCGGTCGAGCAGTATTGGCGTGACAACCGTTTGAACATGATCCACGAAGGCACGCACGGCATTCAAGCCGCCGACCTGCTGGGCCGCAAGGTGCTGATGGAGCAGGGCAGGGGCCTGCAATTGCTGGCTGCGCGCATGCAAGCCACCATCGCCCGCGCTGCGCCGATGCCTGCGCTGGCGGGCTATGCCACGGCCTTGGGCCAAGCCTTGCAGCAAGTGAACCACGCCACGCAAGCGGCTTGGTCTAACGGCGACCCTGCCGAGGCCTTGCCCAATGCTGTGCCCTATATGCAAGCCTTTGGCCACACCGTGTTGGCCTGGATCTGGCTTGACGTAGCGCTGGCAGTGCAGGCTGCAGATGCTATTAATTCGATAGCTGTCTACGCAGGCCAGATGCGCGCTGCAGCCTATTTTTATGCCTACGAGCTGCCCAAAATTGGAGCTTGGCTGAGCGTGGTGAGCAGCCGTGACATGACCTGCGCCAATATGCCCGAAGAGGCCTTTTAATGGCCCAGCTCAAAACCCTAGCGCGCATCCAAACACTGGTTTGGGTACTGATCTACGCAGGCCTGCTGTGCTTGGTCTTGGGCCTGGCGGTGCGGCGCGTGCAGCCCGCTCTGGGTTGGAGCATGGTGGGCACCGGCGGCACCCTGGCCGCCCTGGGCGTGCTGCTGATCTACATCCGTTCACTGCTCCACGAAACACCTGAAGGAAACCCATGAAACGCAATGACATCTTGCGCAACGCGGGCATGGCTGCCATGTTTTGCGGCGGCTTTTTGGGCGCACAAAGTATTTGGTGGGGTTGGGTCACCGCCGTCTTCGGCATGCTGGTAATGGCCCTGGTTTTTTGGCTTCAACGGCGCAGCGCGCAACAAGCAAACGAAAAGGAATGAACATGACCCGTAACGTACAACAACTGTTTGACCTGACTGGCAAAACCGCACTTGTCACTGGCGGCTCGCGCGGCCTGGGCTTGCAAATGGCGCATGCGCTGGGCGAGGCGGGCGCCAAAATTATGCTCAGTTCGCGCAAAGCTGCCGACTTAGAAGAAGCCACGGCAGAGCTGCAAGCCGCAGGCATCGACGCGCGTTGGATCGCTGCCGACTGCGCACAAGAGGCCGACATTCGCCGCCTGGCCGACGAAACCTTGCAGCGCATGGGCCATGTGGATATTTTGGTGAACAACGCGGGCGCAGCCTGGGGCAGCCCGGCCGAAGACCACCCGGTCTCCGCTTGGGACAAGGTGATGAACCTCAACATCCGTGGCTACTTTATTTTGAGCCAGCACATTGCCAAGCAGTGCATGATCGCGCGCCAGTCTGGGCGCATTATCAACATCGCCAGCATTGCGGGCCTGGGTGGCAACCCGCCCGAAATGCACACCATTGCCTACAACACCAGCAAGGGCGCCGTGGTCAACTTTACCCGTGCGCTCGCGGCTGAATGGGGCAAACACAACATCAATGTCAACGCCATTTGCCCAGGCTTTTTCCCCAGCAAAATGACCATGGGCACACTCCAAGCCTGGGGTGAAGACAAGCTCGCCGCCAACGCGCCCCTGGGCCGCTTGGGCGATGACGAAGACCTCAAAGGCCTGGCCTTGCTGTTTGCCAGCGACGCGGGCAAGCACATCACCGGCCAGTGGCTGGCGGTGGACGGCGGCGTGTCGTGCATAACGGGTGGCTAGGTGAATACGCTTTCGTACATTCCCTTTGTTCACGCGCTGGGCATTGAGTTGGTCGCCTCGGCTAACGGGCAGTCGGAGCTGCGTTTGGCCGTGCGGCCCGAGCAACAGAACCATGTGCACATCGCGCACGGCGGCGTGCTGATGACCCTGCTCGACGTGGCCATGGCCCAGGCTGCGCGCAGCCACACGATCGATGCCTCGGTGATTACCATCGAGATGAAAACCACTTTTATGCAAGCAGCTACCGGCGTGCTCACGGCACGCGGCACACTCTTGCACCGCACCGGGCGCATGGCCTTTGCAGAGGCGTCCATTTTCAATGCCGATGGCCTGCGCTGCGCCCATGCCACGGGCACTTTTCGTTACCTCACACCCAAGAACTGAACCGGAGCACCGCATGCCAAGCAACCAACAAATCCATTTAGACAGTCGCCCCCAAGGCGAGGCGCAAGTGGGCAACTTCAAACTCGTGCACAGCGAAACCCCGGCGCTGCAAGACGGCCAGGTCTTGGTGCAACACCATTACCTCAGCCTCGACCCGTATATGCGTGGGCGCATGAACGACGGCAAAAGCTATGCTGCGCCGCAGCCCCTGGGCGCGGTGATGCAAGGCGGCACCGCGGGCCAAGTGGCCCAGAGCCGCCACCCCAAATTTGCCGTGGGCGACACCGTGGTCGGCATGGGCGGCTGGCAAGAATACAGCGTGGTCGATGCGAACCAAGCGGGCGCGTTGCGCAAAGTCAGCACAGCCCAGGTGCCGCTCAGCCACTACCTGGGCGCAGTAGGCATGCCCGGCGTTACGGCTTGGTATGGCCTAGTGAAAATTTGCGCGCCCAAGCCGGGTGAAACGGTGGTCGTTACCGCCGCCAGTGGGGCTGTGGGCAGCGCCGTGGGTGCACTGGCCAAGGCCCGGGGCTGCCGCGTAGTGGGCATTGCCGGGGGTGCAGACAAATGCGCCTATGCTGTGAACGAGCTGGGCTTTGACGCCTGCCTAGACTACAAAGAACACAGCGAGCCCAAGGCTTTGAGCGCTGCACTAAAAGCCGCGGCCCCCAATGGCGTGGACTGTTATTTTGAAAACGTCGGCGGCTGGATCTTAGACGTGGTCCTGGGCCGTATGAACCCCTTTGGCCGCGTAGCCGTCTGCGGCATGATTGCGGGCTACGACGGCGCGCCTCTGCCGCTGGCCAACCCCTCGATCATTTTGATCAGCCGCTTGAAGATCGAGGGCTTTATCGTCAGCGAACACATGGAGGTGTGGCCCGAGGCTTTAACCGAGTTAGGCGGCTTGATCGGCAGCGGCAAGTTCAAACCGCGCGAGACCGTAGCGCAAGGCCTTGCCGCTGCGCCCGAGGCGTTCTTGGGTTTGCTCAAAGGTAAAAACTTTGGCAAACAAGTTGTGAAACTGATCCCGTAAAACCGCGTTACACAGCGCTGCGCACAAGGAGAACCGCATGGCCGATTTAATTTTGCACCACTACCCTAGCTCGCCTTTTTCTGAAAAAGTGCGCTTGATCTTGGGTTACAAAAAACTGGCCTGGAAATCGGTGCACATACCGCGCATCATGCCCAAGCCCGATGTGCTCACACTCACCGGCGGCTACCGCAAAACGCCGTTTTTGCAGATCGGTGCCGACATTTATTGCGACACGGCACTGATATGCGATGTGCTGGAGCATTTGGCACCCGAGCCCACGCTCTACCCCGCGCAGCACAAGGGCATAGCCCGGGCGCTGGCCCAATGGGCCGACGACAAATTGTTTTGGGCCGCCATGGGCTACAACTTCAGCCCGGCCGGTGCAGCGCAGATGTTTGGCAACGCGCCACCCGAGCAGGCCAAGGCCTTTGCCGACGACCGCGCCAAGATGCGCAGCGGCATGCCGCGCCTGCCCATGGGCGACGCTGCGGCTGCCTACAAAAGCTATTTGCGCCGCTTGGCCAATATGCTGGAGGGGCAAGACTTTTTACTGGGCAAGGCGCCTTGCGTGGCCGATTTCGCAGCCTACCACCCGCTGTGGTTCACGCGCACACAAACCAGCGTGATGGCCGGAATTTTGAACGCCACGCCCGGGGTGTTGGCCTGGATGGACCGCATGGCCGCTATGGGGCATGGTGTTTCGCAGAATATGAGCGCTACAGAATCTATAGCTGTCTGCGCAAAATCGGCGAGCCTTAGCGACCATTCTCCCTCTGTACTGGCGGCAGAACCCTTTCAAGATGAGCATGGTATTGCACTGGGCAGCACGGTCAGCATCAGCAGCGAAAGCTTTGGGCCCGAGCCCACCGTAGGAGAGCTGGTGGCTGCTACCCGTATGCACTACACCCTGCGCCGCGAAGACCCACGCGCAGGCAAGGTGCACGTGCACTTTCCCCGCATTGGATTTATTTTGAAACGAGAGCAAGCATGATCTGTGACTTTAAAAACAAAACCGCCGTACTCACCGGCGCAGGCTCGGGCTTTGGCCTGGAGTGCGCACGCATTGCCGCCAAGCTGGGCATGCACCTGGTGCTGGTAGACGTGCAGCAAGACGCTCTAGACAAAGCCGCCGCCGAGCTGCAAGCCGCGGGCGCGCAGGTGCTGGCGCGCAGGGTCGATGTGTCCAGCGCAACAGAAATGCAAGCCCTGGCCAGCGCCGTGCAAGAGCGCTTTGGCGCGCCGCATCTGGTGTTTAACAACGCCGGTGTAGGGGCGGGCGGTTTGATTTGGGAGAGCACCGTAGCCGATTGGGAATGGGTGATGGGCGTCAATGTGATGGGTGTGGTGCACGGCGTGCGCCTGTTTACCCCCATGATGTTAGAGGCCGCCAGCAAAGACGCCAGCTACCAAGGCCACATCGTCAACACCGCCAGCATGGCCGGCCTGCTCAACCCGCCCAATATGGGTGTGTACAACGTCAGCAAACACGCGGTGGTGAGCCTGACCGAAACCCTGTACCAAGACCTGAGCTTGGTCACCGAGCAGATCAGCGCCAGCGTGCTTTGCCCCTTCTTTGTGGCCACCGGCATCAGCCACAGCCAGCGCAACCGCCCCGGCGCGCTGGCAGCAAGCAAACCGACCAAGAGCATGCTGATCGGCCAAGCCATGAGCGAAAAAGCCGTTGGCAGCGGCAAAGTCACCGCCGCTGATGTCGCCCAAAAAGTCTTCAACGCGGTAGCCGCAGGCCAGTTCTACATCTACAGCCACCCCAAGGCCATAGGCTCGGTGCAAACTCGGTTTGAAGACATCGTGCAAGCCCGCAACCCGACCGACCCCTTTGCCGAGAGGCCAGAGATTGGCACGCAATTGCGGGCAGCATTGCGGGCTACTTAAGACATAGCACGATCAAACTGCACAGGAGACTGGCATAAAAAAAGCGCCTTATGAGGCGCTTTTTCATTGTTAATTTGGCGGAGCAGGCGGGATTCGAACCCGCGGAGGGTTTTACCCCTCGCACGCTTTCCAGGCGTGTGACTTAAACCGCTCATCCACCGCTCCGCGAAGCTTTGGATTGTAGCAGTGCTGGGCGCGTGGCTCAGGCTTTGTCGGCAGGTTTGCCGCCAACTTGCAGCATCTTCATGGCCGAGGCCATCAGGGCGGCGGCTTGGCCCATGTCGCTGGGCACGATCAAAGTGGTGCTGGCGTCGCTGGCCACACGGCTGTAGGCTTCTACCGCTTTTTCGGCCACTTTGAGCTGCACTGCTTCAGAACCGCCCGGCTGGCGTATCGCAGCTGCTATGCGTTCGATAGCGCCGGCGGTGGCATCGGCCACCGCAGTGATGGACGCCGCCTCGCCCTGGGCCTTGTTAATGGCGGCTTGTTTCTCGCCTTCAGAGCGGGCAATAAAAGCCTCGCGCTCGCCGGTGGCGATGTTGATTTGCTCTTGGCGGCGGCCTTCGGAGGCCGCAATCAGGGCGCGCTTGCCGCGCTCGGCTGTAATTTGCGCCTGCATGGCGTGCAAAATTTCTTTGGGCGGGGTCAGGTCTTTGATCTCGTAGCGCAGCACCTTCACACCCCAGTTGAGTGCGGCTTCGTCAATGGCGGCCACCACTTGGGCGTTGATGATGTCGCGCTCTTCAAAGGTTTTGTCGAGTTCGAGTTTGCCGATCACACTGCGCAGCGAGGTTTGCGCCAATTGGCTGATGGCAGTGATGTAGTTGCTCGATCCATAGCTGGCGCGTTGCGCGTCGGTGACCTGAAAATACAAAATGCCATCGACCTGCAACTGCGTGTTGTCGCGGGTAATGCAAACCTGGCTGGCAATGTCGAGCGGGATTTCTTTGAGCACATGTTTGTAGGCTACTTTGTCGATAAAAGGCATTAAAAAGCTCAGGCCTGGTGTCAGCGTGCCGTGGTATTTGCCCAGGCGCTCGACCACCCAGGCATGCTGCTGCGGCACCACTTTGACCGTTTGCGTGAT
>CANFOR010000091.1 GCA_947448675.1 Betaproteobacteria bacterium | reverse complement strand
TACTTGATCCACAAACGCAAAGCGTCCCAGGTGCGGCCCAAAAAGCCTGCGGGCTCCACCGCTTCGAGCGCCACCAGCGGGGTTTCTACCACCACCTGCTCGCCCACCGTTACTTTCAAGCTGGCCACTGGCTGGCCCAGCGCAAAGGGCGCAACCAAGGGCTCGGCACGGGCGATCTGGGTTTGAATTTTGCCCGCCTGCCCTGCCGGCACGGCCACCACAATGCCGCGCGGCTGGCCCAGCTTGAGCACGCTGCTCGAGCCCTTCCACACCTTGGGGTTGGCTACCACTTGGCCGGGCTCAAACAGCTTGACCGGCTCAAACGCGGTGTAACCCCAGTTGAGCAGTTTTTGCGACTCGTTGGCGCGGGCGTTTTCACTCGCCGCACCCAGCACGATAGACAGCAAACGCCGCCCACCGGGCAGATGCGCTGCGGCATTGGCCGGCAGGTTGGGGTAGTCGCGACGGGCGGTGGCGATCATGCAAAAACCGGCGGCGTCGGTGTGGCCGGTTTTCAGGCCGTCTACGCTGGGGTCGCGAAACAGCAGCAGATTGCGGTTGTTTTCATTGGCCACGGGCGTGCCTTCGTAGCGGTATTTTTTGATCGCGTAATAGGCCACATAGTCGGGAAAGTCGCGCATCAAACGGGTGGCCAGCACGCCCAGGTCGCGCGCCGTGGTGCTGTGGCCCGGCTCGGTCAGGCCCTCGGGGTTTTTGTAGTGGGTAGAGGCCATGCCCAAAGCCGCGGCCTGCTCGTTCATCAGTTGCACGAAGTGCTCGGCCGTGCCGCCCACGCCCTCGGCCAAGGCCATGGTGGCGTCATTGCCCGACTGCACGATCATGCCCTTGATGAGGTCGTCTACTGGCACCTTCATCTTAGGGTCGATGAACATGCGCGAGCCCGGCATCTTCCAGGCGCGTTCGCTCACGCCCAATGTTTGCTTGAGCGTGATTTTTTGCGCCCGCAATGCGTCAAACACGATGTAGGCGCTCATCAGCTTGGTCAGCGAGGCGGGCTCGACCGGCGCGTCGGCCTCGCGCGCGGCCAGCACCTGGTTAGCGGTGACGTCGAGCAGCAGGTAGGCGCGGGCGGCAACTTCGGGCGGCTGGGGCACTTGGGCTTGCGCGCTGAGCAAGGGCCAAGCCCAGGCCAAAGCGGCCAGCAAGACTGGCAAAAGTTTTTTCATCGGGGAGTCTTCAAACGAGTGGGGTAGGTCAGGCCATCAGGTGGCGCACGACCAGCGATTTGAGAAGCGGCAATTGTCCATGAAAGAAGTGTCCGCCACCGGGCACGACGGTAACCGGCAGTGACTGGGGCCGGGCCCAGTCCATCACCGCCGCCAAGGGCACGGTGTCGTCGGCTTCGCCGTGCAGCACTAGGCAGCGTTCGTGCAACTCAGCAGGCACAGCGGGCACCGCAAAGTTGCCCGCTGCGGTGCCCACCAATACTATCTTTTCTATAGCGCGCTGCGCAGCAATGGCAGCGACTTCCAGGGAGGTAACGTAAGAACCGAAGGAGAAGCCAGCCAGCGCTAAGGGCTCGCCTTCGCCCACGCACTGCTGCACCACGGCATGCAAGTCGGCGGCCTCGCCACGGCCTTCGTCCCACGCGCCTTGGCTGGCGCCGACGCCGCGAAAATTAAAACGCACCGCCACCCAGCCGCATTGCACAAAAGCCCGCGCCATGGTTTGCACGACCTTGTTGTCCATGCTGCCGCCAAACAGCGGGTGCGGGTGGCAGATCACGGCCACGCCGCGTGGGGGAACTGCATGGTCTGTGCCGTCTACGGAAGCGACAGAAGTGGGCGCTGGGCGGTCGCGCAGGGCTTGCAGCGTGCCTGCGGGGCCGGCCACTTCAAAGCGTTCGGTCGAGGGGTTCATAGCGGGCTGTTCACGGGAGCTTATTTGCCCACGTGCGGCGGGGTCAGCAGGCGCTCGACCACTTGGCCGTTTTGCAAATGCGACTCGACAATTTCGTCGATGTCGTGGTGGTCCACATAGGTGTACCAGACGCCTTCGGGGTAGACCACGCAGACCGGGCCTGCAGCGCAGCGGTCGAGGCAGCCGGCTTTGTTGACGCGCAATTTGCCCGGGCCCATCAGGCCCAAGGCCTTGGCTTGCTGCTTGCAGCGCGCCGCGCCGTCGGCCGCATTGTGCAAGGCGCAAGAGTCTTCGCCGGGCTTGCGCTCGTTGGTGCAAAAGAAAATGTGGCGCTGGTAGTAGGGTGTGGCGGAGGGCACAGTGGAGGGCATGTTGGCGTGCGATGGTGAGGATGGGGCTTGCTGCATAAAAATTTTGGGTGAGCCCGATTTTACGGGCCCGCTCCCGTGGCCTCGCGGCCCGAGACGCGGCGCAGCACATAGAGCAAAGCCACATAGGGCCAGATCCAACCCAGCCATTGGGCCAGGCCGTGGAAGCGAATGAAACGCCCCTGCTCCCAGGTTTGCAGGGTTTGCGCAAAGTAGGCACTGGTCGGCGCTTGGTTGAGCACGCTCAGGGCCACCGCCAGGGCCAAGAGGGCCAAGGCGGCGCAGCCCCGGCGCGGCAAAAGCACCGAGGCCAAGGCCAAGCCAGTGGCCAAAACCATGCCCACCTCAACCGGTGTACTGAGCCAGCCCCAGGCGTGTGCAGGCCCGTAGCTGAGCGCAGCCGAAAGCCCGGTAGCGCCCATGCCTATTGCGATGAGCGCTATTAAAAATAGAGCGCGCTGCCACGCCAAGCGAATCACGCTATAGCCCATCAAGCAGGGCACCAACACACCGAGGGCCACGCAGAGCACTTCGGCCATGGGCACCAGGGGCTCTAGCTCGACGGTGCGCAGGGGTAGCCAGTCTAAAAAGGGCGTGCCTTGCAGCGCGCCGCCCACAGCGGCCTCTAGCCGCTCTAAGACTTGGCCCAAACCAAAGGGCACGGCGGGCGGAAACAGCAGGGCGAAGGGCCACAGGGACAAGAGCACCAGGGCACCGCGCGCGTCGCGCACAAACCAGTGGGCACGAAAGCGGCTCCAGCGCGCCAAGGCACCCATGCGCTCGAGCAATAAGGCGCTGGCCGCGCCTAGCCAAGCGCCTGAGGCGTTGAGCAAGAGGTCGAGGTTGGAGGCCACGCGCACCGGCAAAAAGCTTTGCAGCGACTCCATGCAAAATGAAAGCAGGGCGCAGGCCACGCTGGCCCACAGCAGCGCATGGCGTGCACGCCCGGTGCGCAGACCGCTCAAACACAGAAAGAAGCCCAGCGGCGCATAGCCCAAGAGGTTGGAGACGACGTCAAAGCCCGTCCAATACCTGGGCAGTGGCGCCCACAAAAACGCCCACGCCTCCAGGCCTTGGTTGCGCCAGTCGCTAAAGGGGTAGAGGCTGGCGTAGACGATGAGTGCCACCATCGACAGCGCCAGCGGCCAGGCCGAGGTTTTTTGCGTGGCCATGCGGGCGGCTTAGAAAGGCTTGACCACCACCAGGACCACCGCCGCTAGCATGAGCAGCACTGGCGCTTCGTTGAACCAGCGAAACCACACATGGCTATGGGCGTTGGTGCCCGCGACAAATTTTTTCAACAGGCGTGCACAAGCATGGTGGTAGCCAATGACCAAAAACACCACCAAAAATTTAGCATGCATCCAGCCGTTGCCCGGCCCGCGTCCAATGCCATAACCCCACCACAGCCACAGGCCCAGGAGCAGGGCCAGCAGGGCCAGCGGGCCCATGAAGCGCAGCAGTTTGTGCGCCATCAGCAGCAGGCGCGCGCGCTCGGCGGGCGAGTCGGCAGGCACTTGGGCCAGGTTGACAAAAATGCGCGGCAAGTAGAACAAGCCGGCGAACCAGCTTGCCACGAAGAGAATGTGAAAGGCTTTGATCCAGAGCATGTTGCGAGTGTAGCCCTGCAGCAGTGGAAATCAGAGACAAAAAACGGATGCGCCCCAAATGAGCGGCGAAAGGAACGGCGAAAGAGCGCCCAAAAATTGCCGAAAAAAAAGGCCCAGCACAAGGGCTGGGCCTGGGAAGCCTTTTTGCTGTCACACATCAAGGCACCCGCTCAGGGAGGAAAAGCGGGGAGCGGTAAAACCGCCCGTAGATAATCTAACAAAAATAAGTTCCCAAAGCAATATGTGGGAACTACCTAAAAGTAAGAGAATCGCCAGATGAATCGCCAAATTGCCCCCTACCCCGCCAGCCGCCCGCGCCGCCTGCGCCGCGACGCCTTTAGCCGCAACCTGGTGCGCGAGCACAGCCTGAGCGCGCACGACCTCATTTACCCGGTGTTTGTGCTCGAAGGCACAGGCCGCCGCGAGGCAGTGGCGTCCATGCCCGGCGTGGAGCGCCTGAGCCTGGACCTGCTCTTGCCGGTGGCTGAGAAATGCGTGGCCCTGGGCATTCCGGTGATGGCTTTGTTCCCGGTGATCGACCCGGCGCTGAAGACCCCCGACGGCCAAGAAGCGCTCAACCGGCAGGGCCTGGTGCCGCGCGTCGTGCGCGAATTGAAAAAGTGTTTTCCGCAATTGGGCGTGATGACCGACGTGGCGCTTGACCCCTACACCAGCCACGGCCAAGACGGCTTGCTCGACGCGGCGGGCTACATCTTGAACGACCCCACGGTGGCCGTGCTGGTGCAACAGGCTCTGGTGCAAGCGGAAGCAGGCGTAGACATTGTGGCCCCCAGCGACATGATGGACGGGCGCATTGGCGCGATTCGCCAAGCGCTGGAGGCCAAGGGCTTTGTGCACACCAAAATCATGGCGTATAGCGCCAAATACGCCAGCGCCTTTTACGGCCCCTTCCGCGACGCGGTGGGCTCAGCCGCCAACCTGGGCAAGAGCGACAAAAAAACCTACCAAATGGATCCCGGCAACAGCGACGAAGCCCTGCGCGAAGTGGCGCTCGACCTGGCCGAGGGCGCTGACATGGTGATGGTCAAACCCGGCATGCCTTACCTGGACATCGTGCGCCGCGTGAAAGACGAGTTTGCCGTGCCAACCTTTGCCTACCAGGTGAGCGGTGAATACGCCATGCTCAAAGCCGCCGCGCAAAACGGCTGGCTCGACCACGACGCGGTGATGCTCGAGAGCCTGCTGGCCTTCAAGCGCGCAGGTGCCGACGGCGTACTGACCTACTTTGCCATCGCCGCTGCGGAGTTGTTGCGCAAAACATAGTGCTATAAAATACATAGCTGTCTACGCATATTCTATGCACCTTGTAGCTAGTTTTACCTCTGAAATTTAAGCCAAAAAGAATATTTTCAGTGCACATTATTGAGTTCACCGCCGACAGCTTGCGCTTTGTAGAGACCGTGCCCGCGCAGCCACCGCACGACGGCTTTGTGTGGATCTACCTCGACCGCGACGACCTCGACCTGCACCAAGCCGCGCTGCAACAGGCCGCGCTTCAACTGGGTGGCTCGCAGCTGCTCGATCTGCACGGCCAAGACCTGGCCAGCGCGGCGCACCCCTCGCATTACGACTACACCTCGGTCTACGACCTCATCATCTTTCGGCGCCTGGCCACCCAGGCCGAAACCCTGGCTGAAGAAGAGCATGTGGCCGCCGTGCAGGCTTACCACGGCCAAGGCGGCAAGGCGCGCACCAAGGCCAAGCCGGGCTTGCCCGCCTTCAACCGCATCAGCTCGCGGGCGGTAGGCTTTGTGGTCTATGACCGTTTGCTCATTAGCGTGCACCCGCGCGCCTGCTACACCGCCAAGAGTTTCATCGAGCGCTTTTTGGCCGACGCCAAGTTCAGCGTTGACGCGGTGAGCGCGCGCAACCGCATCCCTAGCAGCCCGGCCGACTTGCTGCTGCGCATGGTCAACAGCATGGTGGACAGTTATTTGGATTTGCGCAAAGATCTTACGCAGCAACTCGACCACTGGCAAATCGAGCTGCTCAAGCCCGCAGCGCGCTTTACCGACTGGGGCGCGCTGATGGGGGCGCGCAGCCAATTGCAGGTGCTCGAAGACCTGTGCGACGAGCAGCGCGACGCCATGCAAGAGTGGCTCGACAGCCTGCGCGAACAGCCGCAATTCGCGCAGACCAGTGCAGGCCTCGACAACCGCGCCAACCAAGCCCAGCACGACCAACTGATCGCGCGCGCCCGCGACGTGATCGAGCACATCGAGCGCGTTGTGCACCACGCCCGGCGCATGGAGCAGTCGGCCGAGACGGTGATCCAAATCCACTTCAGCGCGCAAAGCCACCGCACCAATGACATCATGCGCACGCTCACTGCGCTCACTGCCATCTTCTTGCCGCTCAACCTCATCACCGGGTTTTTTGGCATGAACTTTGAGTTCATGCCGCTCTTGCACCACCCCACCGCGTTTTGGTGGACGGTGGGCCTGATGCTGCTCATCGTGCTGGTGACTGGCTTGGTTTTTTGGCGCAAGCGCTACATTGCGCGCACCGGGGCTTGAGGCGGCACGGGGTGCCGCAGGGGTGTGCGTTTGTCACGCAGCGGTCATGCGCAGGTCATGCCTGCGTCACAGAAAAAATTTACGCTTAGTAACTACCGTGTCTGACAGATAGAGCGTGCACGAAGGTGCGTGAACTAGCAGGGCATGGCCCTGCTTTTCAACCCAACGCAAGCCCTCTTCATGAACGCACATTGCAAACTCCACCGCCTCACCCCTTTGGCCCACTTTATGGCATTGGCCCTCGTTTCTGTGGGTGTCATGCCCCAAGCCCTGGCGCAAAGCGCCGCGCCCACCGACCTGGGCAGCATTGGTGCCACCACCGCAGCAGGCGCCTACCGCCCTGATGAAGCCAAAAAAGGCACGGCTTCGTCCATCGCGCCGACCCAGGCCAGCCTGTTGGCCACCCAGCCGCAGTCCATCATTACCCGTGAATTTATTGACTTATCGGTCGCGCCCACGGCGGACTACAGCGTGCTGACCAACATCGCGCCCAGCCTGTCGGGCTCGACCTCCAACGGCCCCGGTTTGAGCGAAACCAAAACCACGCTGCGCGGTTTTAAAGACGACCAATACAACATCACTTTTGACGGCATTCCATGGGGCGACACCAACAACCCAGCCCACCACTCGACTTCTTTCTTCCCCGCCAGCATCATTGGTGGCGCGGTGGTTGAGCGCGGCCCCGGCAATGCCAGCAATATCGGCTACGCGACCTTTGGCGACTCGATCAATTTGTATTCCAAAAAGCCTGCGCAAGCGCAAAAAACCAGTGTGTTCACCTCTGTGGGCAGCTTCAACACCCTTTTGTACGGCGCAGCGTTTGAGAGCGGTCGTTTGGCCAACTACGGCGACGCCACGGTGCAGCTCAACTACCAACACCTGTCGTCTGACGGCTACCTGAGCAACAGCCCGATCACCAGCGACAACTACACCATCAAGCTAGAGCGTCCGGTGAGCGACGCTTCGCTGTTGACCTTCTTCTCTTCGGTCAACACCAACAAGTACTACCAGCCTGATAGCAACAAAGGCGCAACGCTGACGCAAATTGCCGCCTTTGGCAAAAACTACCAGCTCGACTTGAACCCCAAGAGCATGAACTACAAAGAGTTCAACCAAACCAAAAAAGACACCGACTTTGAATACCTGCGGTTGCGCAGCGAGTTGGGTGGCGGCTGGAACATCGACAACCATGCCTACACCTACGCCTACACCAACCAAACCACTTCGTCGAACGACCCGACCTGGACGGGCACCCTGCCCACTGGTACCGACCCGCGTCGCACCGCACCCGCTAGTGTGTGGAACAAAGCGCCTGCCTTGAATAGTGACATCCCGGGCATCGACAAACTCAACAAATACCGCGTCTGGGGCGACTTCTTCAAAGCCACCAAAAAAATGGGCGCAGGCTTGGCCCGCATGGGCGTGTGGTACGAACAGTCGTCTACTGACCGCCACCAATACGACATGGACCTGAGCACCGGCAACTACAACCGCATTGAAGCCACGCAAAACGCCAACGTCTTAAACGGAACTAATCGCCCGATTGACAGCGTGTTGTTTGACCAGCAATCCAAAATCAAAACCCTGCAGCCTTTTGCAGAGTTTGAATGGGCTGCGCGCGAAGGCATGACGGTTACGCCCGGCATTAAATTGGTCAGCATTTCGCGTTCGGTCAGCGCCCAAGTGCAGCAAACCACCCGCGAGCTCAACGCCAACACCTCGAAAGACTACAAAACCACGCTGCCGTTTTTGACGATCAACCAGCAGATCAACTCGGGCCTGTCGGTGTACGCCCAATACGCCAAGGGTTTCCAGATTCCGGATCTGAACACCTTCTACATTGCCAATCCCACGCAAAACAGTGCCGACCCACAAAAGTCCACCAATTACCAAGTGGGCGTAGTGGGCAAGGCCGACAAATTCACCTGGGATGTAGACCTGTACCGCATCAACTTCACCAACAAACTGGTGTCGAACAATTTGCCCGGCCCCGCAGCAGCCTTCGTCAACATTGGCGGCGCAACCTACCAAGGTGTTGAGGCGCAAATGGCCTATGTCTTGGGCGGTGGTTTCTCCGCTTATGCCAATGGTTCGCTCAACAGCGCCAAGGCCAGTGACACCGGCCAGCAAATTTCTGCAGCGCCGGACATGACGGCAGCTTTGGGTGCTTTGTACAGCGCGGGCCCATGGTCGGCTTCGTTGATCTACAAGCGCACCGGAGCCACCCGCCAGAAGGACTATGACGCCACCAAGGCCGCCATCAATGGCACGCCTTATTTTGACTATTACAAAACGCCTGCTTACGGCAACGTCGATTTAGGTATTGCTTACAGTTTCCAAAGCCCTGGCTTGTTTGCCAAGAATTTGAAGCTGCAACTCAATGTGTTCAACTTGACCAATAGCCAAGCGGTCACCTCGATCACCACAGGTAAAACCCTGCCGTTTGACACCTACATCTACCAAGTGCCGCGCAGCTTCCAAATCTCGGCCAAGGCAGACTTCTAAGCATGACGTTGGGCAAACTGTTAGAGCTAGCCAACCACTCCGGTGGCACGCTCTACTTGATGGCTTTGCTGTTACTCGCTGCGCTCACGGTCATCATCGAGCGCAGCCTGTACTTGCAAAAAATGCAGCAAGGTGGTGAGGCCCTCATCGCCTTGCTGCAGGCCCATGCGGGCCTGGGCTCGCAGCCGGTGCAAGCGGCTTTGCAGCAACACGCCAAGCTGCCGCATGTGAGCTTGTTTGAAGCGGCGGCCATTGAGGCCACCGACGCGGCGCGCGACACCTGCGCGGGCCACTTAGAAGAAGCGGTGATGCGCGAAGTGCCCACGCTGGACCGCTCGCTGTGGGTGCTCGACACCGTCATCACGCTAGCCCCACTGCTGGGGCTGTTTGGCACCATCATCGGCATGTTCAGCGCGTTCTCGGTGCTGGGCGATGTGCAAAACGGCGCAGGACAAGTTACCGGCGGCATTGCCGAGGCTTTGATTGCCACAGCTTCAGGCTTGCTGATTGCGATGATTGGCCTGGTGTTTTTCAATTGGCTCAACACCAAGGTGCGCGTTATCGTGCACCAGTTGGAAACCATCAAGCTGATGCTGCTCAACCGCCGCTTTGGTGCTGGGCCAGGTGCGCGCGCGGATCTGCGCGCCGTTTGAAGCATGCGCTATTTTGAAACGCGCAAGGCGCGCATCGAGATCATTCCGATGATCGACATCATGCTTTTTTTGCTGGTGTTTTTTGCCATGCTCACCCTGCGCATGATCCCCAATACAGGCCAAGTGTCGAAGCTGCCCACCAGCAGCACAGCCACTGCCATGCCCGCACCCAAGCTGCTGGTAGAAATTCGCAGCGGCGGCCAGTTTTTTGTTGAAGGCCAAGCCCTGGCTGCCGAGCAAATTAGCGCCCTGGTGCGCCAGCGTGAGCCCGCTCAGTTGGCGGTAACCATTGCCGGGGGTGACGACGCTTCTTTGCAACAGGTCATGGCGGTGATCGATGCGGTACGCCACGGCGGCGCAACCCAGGTGGGCTTGGCTGCGCGCCAAGTCGCTCCGTAACCGCTACCAAAGGCGCGCGCCATGGCTGCTGTGTTCTCCCTGCCCGCCCCGGCAGCGCTTGCCTGTCTGCCCACGCGGCGCAACGCCCAGCCGCGCCTGGGCCGAGCTTTTGCCGCTGCGCTGGGCATTGAACTGTGCTTGGCGCTGGCCCTGTTCGCTTGGCTGGTGGCACGGCCAACGCAAATGCCCGCGCCGGTGGTGCCACTGCGCATCGAGCCCCTGCCCAGCCCCGAGCCTGAAAAGCCCGCACCCAAGCCCCCAGAAGCGCCACCAACGCCACCACCACCACCCGCCAAGCCCGTGGCAACTCCGCCGCCTGCAAAGCCCTTGCAGCGCCCGCTACCACCTAGCACTGTGCCGCCACCCCCGGCGCCAGCCGCGACTGCAGCACCTGCAGCGCCACTCACGCCCAGCCCAGCCCAGCCCAGCCCAGCCCAGCCCTGCACCTGCACCTGCACCTGCACCTGCAC
>CANFOR010000090.1 GCA_947448675.1 Betaproteobacteria bacterium | reverse complement strand
TAGCCTCTGAGTGCCCGTTGCGTGCATATTCCCGTTCAAACCCTAGCACTTGTTTCAACGCAACGTCGGTCACTGTTACGTTGGGGCTGAATCCATCAGCTTCCTTGGCGGCGGTACGCAATAAGTGAACGTCGGCTTAGGAGCGAGTTGTAATTCAGCATTGCTGTGAAAGCGGGTGGAGCGCGAGTGCCTGATGGAGTCCATGCGTGCGTGGGGTTATGGCCATTGCACCTTCGCAGAGGTGGTCCGGGCTGATGACCAATTGTTTGGATTTGCCCTTAATGAGTTGTTTCACGACCCCATCACCCTACCGCCCGTCGTATAAAACCTGACGTTCAACCAGAGAATCCCAAAAAAATCCTATGGGAGAGGCTGAAACCCAATACTGGCGTGGCCTAGCGGCTGATTTGCCGGAGTTCTCTAAGTAATACCGGAAAGTTTACCGGTATTGCAATGTCAGCTTTTGGATAACCATTCTTGAAAATCCTGCGCCCGCTTGCAGCCCATCAGAGAGATTCAGAAGCATGGCCCATTTCACCAATTGAGCCCGTCAGTTCTTCGGCCATTTGCGGTGGTAACACTCAGAACAGTGGCCTACTTTGCACTGTAACGACTGGTAGGGTTTGAATCGGAACGGTGGCCTAGTTTGGATTGGAATACGCGTTGAGCGGGCGGTCGAGCGTGGCCGTGTAGATGCGCACCTCAAGTAACGGCGCGGCAACAACTGCGTTTTGCGCTGCGTATTGCTTAATTGCTTTAAATTACATAGCTGCCTACGTACATTTCACCTGCCTTGCAGCCGTTTTTTGCTCTCAAGGCTTAATGGCTGGCAAGTTAGCAAGGTAGTAGGCCAAGTCGGTCAATGCCTGTGGTGCCATACCCGCCAAGGCCTCGCTCATGGCTGGTGTGTAGCCCAGGCGTTTGCCTTGGCTGAACTCGCTCAGGGCTTGCGCCAAATAGTCTTCACGCTGGTTGGCCAAGCGCGCCACCTGCTTGTCACCCGCGTAGTCGGCCCCGTGGCAAGAGGCGCAGCGGTACTGCTCGGCCAGGCTCGCGCCACGGGCCATGCGCTGCGCGTCTACACCCACGCCGTCGGATGGCGGTGCGGGTGGTAGCTGGGCAATCAAGCCCGAGAAGGCACGCATATCGTCGTCGCTCATGCCTTTGGCCATGGCCGTCATGAGCGGGTTGCTGCGCCGCCCTTCGCGGAACAAAAACAATTGCGTGATCGCATAAAAAGACCGCTGCCCCGCCAGTGAGGGTGTCAGTGGCATTTGGCTGCGCCCGCCCTCGCCATGGCAGGCCAAACAGGCGGCGAAGCGCTCTTGTGCAGACGGGAGTTTGGCGGGCGCATCGGCTTGCGCCAGGGCTAGCGAACCAAAGGCAGCGGTGAGGGCAAACAGGCTTATGCCCAAGCCTGTTTGCACCCCTGCTTGGATCAATCCCCGCAACTCAACTGCCTTGGTAGCTGATGCGATAAATAGCCCCGTTGTGGTCGTCCGAGACCAAGAGCGAGCCGTCTTTCATGACCATCACGTCGACGGGGCGGCCCAGGTACTCGTTGTTCTCGACCAAGCCGGTCAAGAAGGGCTCGACCTTGGCGATGCCGCCTTTGCCGTCAGGCCAGGCAACCACCACGTCAGCAGCGTATTTCTTGGTGCGGTTCCAGGGGCCGTGGCGGGCGATGAAGATCGCGCCTTGGTACTGGCTGGGGAACATTTTTCCGGTGTAAAAACGCATGCCCAAAGTAGCGGCGTGGGCACCCATCAGCTGCGCAGGCTGGGTGTAGTCGGCACAGTTTTTACCCCAACCGTAAACCGGGTCGGCCATTGTGCCTTGGTGGCAGAAGGGAAAGCCAAAATGGTCTTTGCCCGGGCTGCCCACGCGGTTGAGCGTGTCGTTGGGGAAGTCTTCAGACAACCAGTCGCGGCCATTGTTGGTGTACCAGAGTTCGCCGTTTTTCGGGTCGAAGTCAAAGCCCACGGTGTTGCGCACGCCGCGTGCTACCACTTCAAAGCCGCTGCCGTCGAGGTTCATGCGGGCAATTTGCGCGTAGCCTTCTTTGATGTCGCAAATATTACAGGGCGCGCCAGTGGGCACATAGAGCTTGCCGTCAGGCCCGATCTTGATGAACTTCCAGCCATGCGGTACTTCGCCGGGCAGCTTGTCATACACCATCACCGGCTTGGGTGGGTTGGCCAGGTTGTCTTCAATGTTGTCGTAGCGGGTAATGTCTTTGGGCGTGGCCACGTAGAGCGAGCCCTTGTTGTACTCAATGCCATTGGGCAAAAAGAGTTTTTCGGCAATGGTGGTGACTTCGCGCTTGCCGCCCTTGTCTTGCACCGCATAAATTTTGCCCGCCACGAACAAAGAGCTGACGAATACCGTGCCCTTGTCGCCTTGGCGCAGACCGCGCGCGTCCAAAATGCCGCTGGCCCATACCTCGGCTTTAAAGCCCGGTGGCAGCTTCATTTTTTTGATAGGCAGGTCGGCAGCGGGCGTGGCAATGGGGAACGAGGGTACTGGTGCCAAGGCCTTGCCAGGCCCGTCTTTGGGCATGCCAATGGCCCAGAAGGGCACTTCTTCGGCAGGGGGAGGCGCAGCGGCCGTTTGTGCCAGCACAGCAGCGCCAGTGAGCGCCAATGCCAAGCCTGCTACAACACGGTGCCACGGCCGCAGGCCTTGCGCAGAAGGCGCGGATGCTTTGATCTTCATGGTGTCTCCAGTAGTTTGATGAATGGGCTAGGCATGTTTACAAGCCTAAGCACTTTGCAATCTACGCGGCTAGCGCAGGGCTGTCAATCAAGGCTTGCCCTGCTCTGTGTTCAAAGCTGAGAAAAGTTGGGCTTGCGCCGTTCCATAAAAGCGCCAAAGGCTTCTTTGGCGGCGGGCTCGCTGAGCAGACGGCCAAAAACCACGCTTTCTTCGTCCATCTGCTGGTGCACGCGCTCCATTTGTCCTTTTTTCATCAGGCGCTTGGTCTCCATCAAGGAGCCCATAGGTTTGGCGGCGAGTTTGCGCGCGACGGACTGCGCGTAGTGCGTCACCTCGCTGGGCGGCAGTACGCGATTGACCAAACCCACTTCGAGCGCAGCCTCGGCCATGAAGGGCTCGCCCAGCAGCAAGGCTTCGGCAGCGCGGTGGTAGCCCATCATTTGCGGTACCAAGAGGCTAGACGCCGCCTCGGGGCACAGGCCGAGGTTGACAAAGGGCATGCTGAAGGCGGCGTTGTCGCCAGCGTAGACCAAGTCGCAATGCAAGAGCATGGTGGTGCCCACGCCTACCGCAGGGCCGCACACCGCCGCGATGAGCGGTTTGGAGAAGCTGGCAATGCCGTGCAAGAAGCGAAACACCGGCGGGTGGCTGCCGTCGGCCGGGGTAGGCGGGCGGTGCAAAAAATCAGCAATGTCGTTGCCTGCGCTGAAAATGGTCTCGTGCCCTTGCAGCACAACCACACGCGTGCTGGGCTCTGCCTCGGCGGCTTGCAAGGCGTCGGCCATAGCGCCGTACATGGCCGAGGTGATGGAATTTTTTTTATCGACTCGGTTAAAGGTGATGGTCAGTACGCCGGCCTCTAAATGGGTCAGGATGTCTTGGCTTGCTTCGCTCATTGCAGGGCCTCTTTGACAAAATCGAGCCGGTCTTGGCCCCAAAACATGTGCTCACCGACAAAGAAAGTCGGCGCACCAAAAATACCGCGCGCCACGGCTTCTTGTGTAGCGCTTTTCAGCGCGTCTTTGGTGGCTTGCTCATTGGTGAGTGCCAGCAAGGCCATCGGGTCGAAGCCTGCTTGGGCCAAGGCCGCGCCCACGGTGGCGGGGTCGTTCATGTTGAGCGAGTCGACCCAAATGGCTTTGAACACCGCATCGCAATAATTTACAAAGCGCGCATCACCGCGCATCTGCAAGGCTACCGCACCGCGCATTAGCATCAAAGTGTTGATGGGGAAATGCGGGTTGTGTGCATAGGCCACGCCATAGCGTTTGGCATAGCGTGAGAAATCGGCAAAGCTGTATTTGCCTTTGGCCGCAATATTGGCAGGTGATTGGTTGCCCGTGGCCTGGAACACTCCACCCAGCAGCATGGGTTTGTACTGCACGGCTGCGCCGGTTTCTTGCTGCAAACGCGGCAATTGCGTCCAGGCCAGATAAGCGGCGGGGCTGCCAAAGTCGAACCAGTATTCAAATGTTTTCATTAAAATTTCTCCATGTAAGGGCGTAGGTCCAGCTCATGCGTCCAGGCGTCGCGCGGCTGTTGGTGCAGCATCCAGTAGGCGTCGGCAATGTGCTCGGGTTGCAGTATGCCGTCTTGATTTTTCAAGGCGTAGCGCTCGGGGAAATTGCTGCGAATGAACTCGGTGTCAATAGCTCCGTCGATGATGCTGTGCGCCACATGGATGCCCTTGGGCCCCAACTCGCGCGCCATGCTTTGCGCCAGCGCGCGCAGCGCAAACTTGGCCCCAGCAAACGCAGCAAAGCCCGCGCTGCCGCGCAGCGAGGCGGTCGCCCCAGTAAAGATGATGCTTTGCCTTCGCTCCGCACTGCAGCGCGTGACCATGCGCTTGGCCACTTCGCGGCCATTGAGAAAACCACCCAGACAGGCCATCTCCCAAATCTTGAAATAGCGTCGGCCGGTTTCTTCCAAGATGCTGCTGGGCGAGTTGGCACCGATGTTGAAGGCCATCACTTCAATGGGCCCGATGTTCGCCTCAATATGCTCGACCAGGCCAATCACCTCTTCCTCCTTGCGTGCGTCGCTACCAAAAGCGTAGCAAGCACCACCGTCTAGCTCGATCTGCATCTTCAAGGCTTCGAGCTTGTCGGCGCTGCGCCGCGTCACGCAAGCGGTGTAGCCGCCTTGGGCAAAGCGGCGCGCAATCGCACCGCCGGTGGCGTCGCCTGCGCCAATGATGAGGGCTACGGGCTTCATCTTTTTATTCCTTGTAGTAGACAACTTGGTGGCTGGTGGCGAGCAAGGCGCCCGCTTCGTTCCACAATTGTGCACTTTGGTCGAAGTAGCCGTTGAAAAAGTTTTGCCCCTGGGCTTGGGCCAGCAAATAGCCCATGCCCGTGGCCGCCAGCTCGGCGCTGCTGGCATGAAAGTACACCGTCATCGATACTGTGCCAATCGGCACAAAGCTGGCGCGACGCAAAAAAAGACGCGGAAAAAACACATCGCATCGGGCCGTTAAAGCGCAAAAATCCAAAACCCTCGGCGGGTTATCGCGCAACCACAGTTGGCTTCTGCTGGTGGGCGCTAGGCTGCCGTCTTGCGAAGCGGGCATGCCACCTTCTACAAAGCGCATTTCGTAACGATTCGCCCATTCCAAGCGCGCAGGACCACCCCGAACAGGTGTATCAGCGGGCGCGGGCACTGCGGGCATAGCGTGCTCTATAGCTTTGAAGGTGTCGCGCCGCGTGGCGGTGAACACGGTGGCCGTGAGCACCACCTCGCCGTTTTGCTGGGTTTCAATAATCCAATGCTGGGTAGACCGATTGGTGCGCACGGGTCGCGCCGTGATGGAGAACGGGCCGTCGGCTTGCGCGGCGCAAAAGTTGACCGTCAGCGAGACGGGCTCGCCCAGACGCTGCGGGTGTTGCATCACTGCGTTCAAGGCTTGCGCCGCCATGATGCCGCCAAAGGGGCCTACGAAATTGGCGTAGGCCGCACTGGTGCGGCCTTCAAACAGAACACCACCCAGGGATGTGAGCGCAATGGCTTGATCGAACGCCGACATCACATGCGCTCAAAAATGCCTGCCGCGCCCTGGCCCATGCCCACACACATGGTGACCATGCCGTAGCGTAATTTTTTGCGCTGCAAAGCGTGCACAACGGTTGCAGAGCGGATAGCGCCAGTTGCGCCCAGCGGGTGGCCCAGCGCTATCGCGCCGCCCATGGGGTTGACCTTGGCGGGGTCTAAACGCAGGGTGTTGATAACCGCCAAAGACTGAGCTGCAAAGGCTTCATTCAACTCAAACCAGTCGATGTCGCTTTGCTTCAAGCCTGCGTTTTTCAGCGCTGCAGGAATGGCTTCAATCGGGCCGATACCCATGAGGTGCGGGGGCACGCCCCGGCTGGCGTAACTAACAAAGCGCGCCAGCGGTTTGAGGTGGTAGCGCTTGAGCGCGGCCTCACTCACCAAGATCAGCGCGCCTGCGCCGTCGGAGGTTTGCGAGCTATTGCCCGCTGTGACCGAGCCGCGCGCGGCGAACACGGTCTTGAGTTTGGCCAGGCCTTCGACGGTGGTGTCGGGCCGCGCGCCTTCGTCTAAGTTGACTATGCGCTTGGCGATGCTCACCTTCGCTGAGGCCAAATCGACCGAGCGCTCGCTGACTTCCACCGCCGTCATCTCAGAGGCAAACTCGCCCCCTTGCATGGCCGCAATCGCCTTCATGTGCGATGCATACGCAAACTGGTCTTGCGCCTCGCGGCCCACCTTCCACTGCGTGGCCACCTTCTCCGCGGTGAGGCCCATGCCGTAGGCGACGCCATAGCTTTCGATGTCGTCAAGGTTTTGAAAGACGCTGGGCGAGAGGCTGGGCGAGTTGCCCATCATGGGCACCATGCTCATGCTCTCGGTGCCTGCTGCGATCATCACGTCGGCCTCGCCGACGCGAATGCGGTCGGCAGCCATTTGCACGGCGCTCAAACCCGAGGCACAAAAACGGTTGACGGTGATGCCGCCCACGCTTTGCGGCAGGCCTGCCAGCACCGCGCCAATGCGCGCCACATTCAAGCCCTGCGCCGCCTCGGGAATGGCGCAGCCGCAGATCACATCTTCAATGGCAGAGGTGTCTAGCCCCGGCACTTGCGCCAGCGCGCTGCGCAACACCGTGGCCAATAAATCATCAGGCCGGGTATTGCGAAAAAAGCCGCGGTGCGAACGGCCAATGGGCGTGCGCGTAGCTGCAACGATGTAGGCTTCTTGAACTTGTTTCATATAAGGCTTCCTAGCAATGGGCTGGATGATGGAGCGAATGTTGGTTTAGTTCCGCAATGGTTTACCTGTTGAAAGCATGCCCATGATGCGCTCTTGCGTCTTGGCCATGGTGAGCAAACCGGTAAACGCTTGGCGTTCAAGCGCCATCAGGTATTCCTCGCTCACCAGGGTGCCTGCATCGACCTCGCCACCGGTGACAATGCCTGCGATGAGGCTTGCAATGTGGAAGTCGTGCGCGCTGATGAAGCCACCGTCACGCATGTTGACCAACTGGCCTTGGATGGTGGCTTTGCCGTTGCGGCCCGCTACCGGGAACAGGCGCTTGGAGGGCGCGCGGTAGCCCGATGCGGCCATGGCCTTGGCTTCGTTGATGGCCACAAACAGCAGCTCGTCTTTGTGCGGCACGATCACGTCGCTGGCCAGCAAGTAGCCCAGTTTGCGCGACTCAATGGCACTGGTGCCAACCTTGGCCATGGCGGCATTGGTAAAGCCCTCGGTCACAAAGGGCAGCAGGTCTTTGCTGGTGGACTGGGCCATGTTCTCGGCAGCACGGCGCGCAATATAGGCCAGGCCACCGGCGCCGGGCACCAGGCCCACGCCGACCTCGACCAAACCGATGTAGCTCTCCATCGCGGCCACGCGCTTGGCCGAATACACCGCCAACTCGCAACCACCGCCGAGGGCCAGGCCGCGCACCGCGCTGACCACCGGCACATTGGCATAGCGCAGGCGCAGCATGATGCGCTGCACCTCGGCCATGGCTTCGCTCAGCAAGTCCACACCGCCACTCATGAAGGCGGGCAACATGCCTTGCAAGTCGGCCCCGGCGCAGAAGGGCTCGTCGCCCGACCAAATCACCATGCCTTGGTAGTTGGCCTCGGCCAGCTCGACGGCTTTTTCCAAGCCCGCCATCACGTCCATACTGATGACATGCATCTTGGTTTTGATGCTGGCGATGACGACTTGCTCGTCCAGCGTCCACAGGCGAATCGCCGCATCTTCAAACAGGGTTTTGCCTGCCGTTTCGAACGCAGGCGCTTGCGCGCCCAGCACGCTCTCGGGAAAGTGTTGGCGCTCGTACACCGGCAATGCATGGCGCGGCACAAACTGCTGCGTAGCGGGGTTCCACGAACCTTTCTTGGTGTGCACGCCACCAGCCTCAGCCACTGGCCCTGTGAACACCCACGCAGGCAGCGGCGCTCTGCACAGGGCCTTGCCTGCGTCGATGTCTTCTTGCACCATGCGCGCCACCTCTAGCCAGCCTGCTTCTTGCCATAGCTCAAACGGGCCTTGCTTCAAACCAAAGCCCCAGCGCATGGCGTAGTCCACATCGCGCGCGGTTTCGGCAATGCTCTCTAAGTGAACGGCGGCGTAGTGAAAACCGTCGCGCAACACCGCCCACAAAAACTGGCCTTGCTTGCCTTGGGCATTGCGCAGCAGTTTCAGGCGTTCGGTGGCGGGACGTTTGAGCATGCGGGCATAGACCTCGTCGCCCTTGGCGCTGGCGGGCATGTAGTCCTTTTTTTGGGCATCAAAGCGCAAAATATCGCGGCCCACTTTTTTATAAAACCCCGCGCCGGTTTTTTGGCCCAGCGCGCCTGCGTCCGTCAAGGCCTTGAGCACCGACGGCGTAGCAAAGTTGCCATAGAACGGGTCGCTATCTGCATTCAAATTGTCTTGCAGGGTTTTGATCACATGGCCCATGGTGTCCAGACCCACCACGTCGGCGGTACGAAAAGTGCCGCTGCTGGCGCGGCCCAGCTTTTTGCCGGTGAGGTCATCCACCACGTCATACGTCAAACCAAAATTTTCGACCTGCTTCATCACACCCAACATGCCCGCAATACCCACGCGGTTGGCAATAAAGTTGGGCGTGTCTTTGGCGCGCACCACGCATTTGCCCAGCCCGCTGGTGACAAAGGCTTCGAGCTGGTCTAAAACCACGGGCTGGGTCGCGGGCGTATCGATGAGCTCCACCAAGGCCATGTAGCGCGGCGGGTTGAAGAAGTGAATGCCGCAAAAGCGCGGCTTGATCGACTCGGGCAAAGCCTCGCTCAGCTTGGTGATCGACAAGCCCGAAGTGTTAGAAGCCACGATGGCATGCGCGCCAACATAGGGCGCAATTTTTTTGTACAGGTCAAGTTTCCAGTCCATGCGCTCGGCAATTGCCTCGATGATGAGGTCGCAGCCGCGCAGCAGCTCCAGGTGCTCTTCGTAATTGGCTTGACCGATCAAGGCCGCGTCTTCAGGCACGCCCAGCGGGGCAGGCTTGAGCTTTTTCAGGCCCTCGACGGCCTTGCTGACGATGCCGTTCTTCGGCCCCTCTTTGGCAGGCAGGTCGAACAACAGCACAGGGATTTGGCAATTGACCAAGTGCGCGGCAATTTGCGCACCCATCACACCTGCGCCGAGCACAGCGACTTTTTTCACATTGAATCGGGACATGGTTTCTACCTAAGTTACTGGACACGAATCCAGGTTTGCGTTCTTCCAAAAGGCCCAATCGAACCGCGCACTTCGAGTTTTTTGCCCCCATCGATCGGCGTGAGCCGCAAGGTGTAGCTCTTGCCGTTGTCGGGGTCCAAAATTTTGCCGCCTTCCCACACGTCTTTGCCCTCGGCTTTTTGGGCACCGCGAATGATTTCCATGCCAATCTTGGGCTGGTCTTTGCGCTCGTCAGTGCATTGGCTACAGTTAGCTTCTTTGCCATCGTCAGGGCCCACAGAGCGCTCCACCACACCGCTTAAAACACCTGCAGTATTGGCGCGAATGCGCACCTCGGCGGTGGGCTGTTGGGTCTTGTCATCCAGCGTGCGCCACAAGCCCACGGGCGACATTTGCGCCCAAGCGGGCAGCGCGCCGACAGCGGCGATTGCTACAAAAAATATAGCTGTATACACAGTTTTCATAAGCGTCTCCGGGGGTTTTGCTTAAGCCAGCGCAGCGTCGGTATCGAGCAACACGGCACTGCCCGAGCGTGCGGTGCGCATCAGGCTGGCTGTTTCTGGGAACAAGCGTGCAAAGTAAAAACGCGCCGTTTGCAGCTTGGCCAAGTAGAACGGGTCTTGGTTGCCTGCGGCCATGGCCTGCAAAGCCACTTGCGCCATGCGCGCCCAAAAATAACCCAGCACCAAGTGACCCGCCACGCGCAGGTAGTCCACCGCCGCAGCGCCCACTTCGTCGGGGTTTTGAAAGCCTTTAAAACCAATTTCAGTGGTGAACTTGGTCATCTGCTCGCCCAAATACGCCAGCGGGTTGATGAACTCGGCCATCTTCTCGTTCACGCCTTCTTCGGCAACCAGCTTGGCCACCAGCGTGCCAAATTTTTGCAAGGTTGCGCCGTTGTTGCCCAGCACCTTGCGGCCCAGCAAGTCGAGCGACTGGACCGTGTTGGTGCCTTCATAGATCATGTTGATGCGGGCGTCGCGCACGTATTGCTCCATGCCCCATTCGGCGATGTAGCCGTGGCCGCCGTAGACCTGCATGGCTT
>CANFOR010000089.1 GCA_947448675.1 Betaproteobacteria bacterium | reverse complement strand
TGCCATGTGGCCGAGCGGGTGGGTGGTGAATACCACGCGTTGTACGCCGGCGCAGTTTTGAATTTTGTAGAAAACCCCGAAACCGTTCCCGAGAACGTGCGCGAGATCGCCCCCACTGTGTTCACTGCTGTGCCACGCGTGTGGGAAAAGTTTTACTCGGGCGTGATGATCGCCGTCCAAGAAGCCAGCCCCGCGCAGCGGGCTGCTTACACCTGGAGCATTGGCGTGGGCGGCAGGATAGCCAACAAGGTGTTGGCGGGCGAGCACGTTAGCACTTGGTTGAAATGCCAATTTTTACTGGCGCGCGTTTTGGCGCTTAACAATGCGCGCAAACTCATTGGCATTCACCGGGCGCGGTTTTTGGTTACTGGCGCAGCGCCGATTGCTCCTGATTTGATCCGCTGGTATTTGGCCCTTGGCGTTCCTATGCTCGAAGTGTGGGGCATGACAGAGTCTTGCGGCGCCGCCACGGGTGTGCCTCTGCAGCGCATTCGGCCCGGCACGATTGGCCCCGCCACCAGTTATAACGAAGTGCGCGTCGACCCGGTCAGCGGCGAGATTTTGGTGCGCGGCCGCAATGTGTTTATGGGCTACCTGAACCAGCCCGAAAAAACCGCTGAAACCATTGACGCCGACGGCTGGTTGCACACCGGCGACGTTGGCAGCATGGATGCAGAAGGCTACTTCAAAATCACCGACCGCATGAAGGACATTATTATTACGGCAGGTGGCAAAAACGTCACTCCGAGCGAACTTGAAAATGAACTCAAATTCTCGCCCTACATCACCGATGCAGTGGTGATTGGCGACAAAAAGCCCTACCTCACGGCCATCATCATGATCGACCAAGAGAACGTAGAAAAATACGCGCAAGACCACGATGTACCGTTTAGCAATTACGCCAGTTTGACCAACTCAAGCGAAGTGCAAATATTGATCCAAAGCGAGCTAGACCGGGTGAATAAAAAGTTTGCACGGGTAGAACAAATTAAAAAATTCTGGCTGCTCGACACCCAACTGTCGGCCGATGACGAAGAATTAACCCCCACCATGAAGCTCAAGCGCAAACTGGTGGCGCAAAAATATGCGCCCTATATCGAGGCCATGTACCGATAAGTCCGCGTGTTCTATTTTTTCTCAACCTGGAGGTTTTTATGAAGCTCAATATGGCCATAGCGCCCGTCCTGCTTGCGTATGCAGCTACTTTTTCTGTAGCAAATGCACAGGTGCAAGGGGTTAGCAAGAATGAGATTTTGCTCGGCACCATTCAAGACCTGTCTGGCCCCCTGGCGGGCTATGGCAAGCAAAGTCGCAATGGCATGCTGCTGCGCATTGACGAAGTCAACGAGCAAGGCGGGGTGCACGGGCGCAAACTCAAACTGGCGGTAGAAGATTCTGGCTACGACCCTAAAAAAGCCGTTTTGGCAGCGCAAAAATTGGTCAACCAAGACAAGATTTTTTTAATGGCTGGTCATATTGGCACAGCACAAAATCTGGCCGCCATGCCGGTGCAGTTTGAAAAGAATGTCATCAATTTCTTCCCTATCACTGCCGCGCGCGAAATGTACGAGCCGTTTCACAAGCTCAAATATGCGTTTGCTGCTACGTACTTTGAGCAGATGCGTTCGACCTTGCCTAAATTGGTAAAAGAGAAAAATGCCAAAAAAGTTTGTGCCATTTACCAAGATGATGATTTTGGCTTAGAGGTGGTGCGTGGTGCCGAAGCTGGATTAAAAAGCATGGGTATGGAGCTAGTAGAAAAAACCAGCTTCAAGCGCGGTGCTACTGACTTTTCATCACAAGTGGCCAAGATGAAGTCTTCGACCTGCGAACTGGTGGTGCTGGGCACGATTATTCGGGAGACCATTGGCACTATTGCCGAGTCACGTAAAACTGGCTTTAACCCGGTGTTTCTAGGCTCTAGCGCAGCCTATACCGACTTGATTCATAAGCTCGGTGGTGCGGCCATGAATGGCATGTATGCCACGATGACGGTGCAAAACCCCTACCTCGACGAAGCCTCGCAAGCCATTCGCTTTTGGGCCAATAAATACAAAACCAAATTCAGTGAGGACCCAACAGTTTTCTCGGTCTATGGCTACGACATTATTGATACCTTCATACGCGCTGCACAAAAAGCAGGGCCCGTTTTAAGCACAGAAAGTTTCATCAAAGCCATGGACAGCATGGTGGTTCCGCCCGATATTTTTGGTAGCGCAGAATTAAGCTATGGCCCCAACAAACGCTTGGGCAGCGATTTGTCGCGCTTGTCGCAAATCGTGGATGGCAAGTGGAAGGTAATTTCAGAGTATGTGAAACCCTGATACCCCAGTGCCCCGCTTAGTCTGTGCGGGGCACCACTTTGGCGTGTTCGCTGATGCCAATCACATGGAAGAAAGCCGCCACCAAGCGGTGCACTTGGCTGAATTGAATCGAACTTCCTTCGCGTTGGCGAGAGCTCACCCAGTTGAGTAAGGAACCTGCTGCAGAAAAGTCAACCCGAATCAGTTTGGCGCAAGAGACGATCATCACGTTCGCGCCCTCCATGCGGGATTCGAGTTTGACCAAGGCCGCATTAGCGTCACCCTGAATGTAGCCAGCCAATTCTACGGTGACTATTTGGGTATCGGCTTCACTCTGCATCTCTCCAGCAATCGAGTGCAACTCAGATAACATGGAGTCGTATTGCGCCTCACCAATAATGGTCTGATTGCTACCACCTGGGGCACTCTGATCTAGCGACTTGAATTCGCAGCGTGCGCTCTCCCAGGCGGGTGGCGACACTTCGTAGGTAACGCAAAAGTCCAGTGCGACCAACTCAAACTCGTCGGGCCTGTGCATGATGCGCAGGGCTTCCATGCGCAGCAACCAAGCTTCTTGCGCAATTTCAGCTTGGCCGGAGGGGGCCAAGATTTGAATGATGGTGTCTAGCTGCGCACAACCCGTGAAACGCAATTGCACAGGCTGGCTAGCCCACGCCGAAAACAAACGCCCTAAAGCACCCACGGCATTGGCATCAATGCTCTGCAAACGGGCCCAGTCCAAGTGCCATGGCGCAGGTGCTTTGCTTAAAGCACCATTCAGCGCGGCCAAGCTTTGCAGCGTAAGCTGGGGCGGGCAACGCCAGTCCGCCGTCTTGACCGTCTGGCCGTCTTGGGGTGCCACGACGGTGGAAGACATCTTGCCCACCAAGTCGGGCATGGAGAACCATGCCGGGGCTGATCGGTTGAAACGATTGGCAAAATCCAACGCGGCGTTCTCAAAGCTATCTTGTTGGCCGGTGGCCCGGTACAAGTCAAACAAGGCCAGCCAAGTGTCCTCGTGGCGCACGCGCGAACCCTTGGGGCCCAGGACTTCGCGCAGACCCGCTTCAGCACCAGCATCGTCACCATTGGCGAAACGAATGGCGGCTTCTTCTAGCTCTGGGTCGTGCTGTACTTCACCAACGTCGATAGAGAACATTTTCGAAGGCGTGAAGCCTGAGCTAGCGCCCTCATAACTTGCAGCTATGCCTGCGTTCATGCCTGGATTTATCGACGAAATATTGCGTGTAGCGGGTGACTGCAGAGATCGGCTGCCAGCATTTGCATTGGGCCTATGCTCCAGCGGCACAGGTTGCGTTTTGTTGTAAGCAATGTCCGACACCGGCTTTTCAGAGGGCGGGTTTGAAGTTATTTCAGAAGTGGAAAAACTCGAACTGTGTGACTGCCCGGAAGAAACACTGCCATGCTTGGTTTTCCACCATTGCATGGACATTTGGGCTTCGATTTCGTCGATCTTCTTCAGCGTCATCGCTCGGTCATCGGGTTTAGAAGGCAAACTGCTTTGAAAGAACGATGGCCGTGCGCCCACGTCGTGCTCCGACATGGCTTCGCGGCGGCGCAATTTGCGCAACATGTCAAACTCTCGCTTGCGCACGAAGTCATTGCGCCGCTTGCGCTCAATCATTTCTTTGAGCGCCTGCTTGCTATAGGTGCTTTGGCGATCGGTTCCTTTGCTGTCCAGATCGGTCCAGTTGGTCGTCGGATTGCGGACGAACTTCACCATCTTCGACAATATGCCGCTGCTGGTAGATTCGTCCTTGGACATGGTCGATGGTGAAACAGTAATGGGAAGCGCTAGGCCTAATCGCCAAACATTTTCTGCTTGAGCTCGCGGCGTTGCTGCGCTTCGAGCGAGAGCGTGGCCGTCGGCCGCGCCAGTAGACGCCCCACACCAATGGGCTCACCCGTTTCGTCGCAATAGCCGTAGTCGCCCGCATCGATGCGGGTAATTGACTGCTCAATTTTCTTCAACAGCTTGCGCTCACGGTCGCGCGTGCGCAGCTCCAAAGCATGTTCTTCTTCAATGGTGGCGCGGTCGGCCGGGTCGGGCACGATGACGGTGTCTTCGCGCAGATGCTCGGTGGTCTCGCCCGCGTTTTCCAAGATGTCGCGCTTAAGTACCACCAGCTTAAGCCGGAAGAAAGCCATTTGCTTGTCGTTCATGTAGTCGTCATCGGCCATAGCCATGACTTCGGCGTCTGACAACTCTTGCGCCGTTTTGGTCTTCCAGTTATTGGCCAGCTTGCTGTCTTTCTTGACTGCCACCATCGGCGGCACGATCAAAGGCTCGGTGTGCATGGAGCTGGTCATGGCATAGCTGGACTTGGCTGCCGTAGAAGCCACGGCAGGCGGCATAGAGGGGGCCGTTAAAGGACCTTGCTTACCTCGTTTGGCGGGCGCTGGTGCAGAGGCAGCCACAGGGGCTGTTTTGGCCACAGAAGAGGTTTTGGCGGCAGGTGCCGATTTGGCGCTGGTCACAGCGGTCTTGTTTGCAGAGGTTGTCACAGATGGAGCAGAGGTTTTCGCAAGCGCCGGGGCTTTGGGCGCTTTAGAGGGGACGGAAGGCTTGGCCACAGCAGGGCTGGCAGCTTTTGCAGGAGTGGGCACAGCAGGCTTCTTGGCTTGTGGCTTAGCAGGAACAGGGGTTTTGCTGGTTTTTGCAGAACTTACAGGTGTTTTTTTGGCTGGCACTTTGACCGCGGCCTTGCTCAATACGGGCTTGGCAGAAGACTTGGGCTTCACAGTGGGCTTGGCGGTACTGCTTTTGGCGGGGCTGTTCTTCACTTCGGGTCTCCTTGCGGAACTGGCACTGGCATGCTCGGATGGGCTTGCACACCAACTTTCATCGGCGCGCGATTGTAGCGGTTTACCAGCGGCAAATCCCATGAGTTGCAGAAGCGAGACAAACATTGCCTAAAAAGCTATGACTGAACAGCTTAACGCCGAATGCAAGCTAAACAAGGCATTGCTCAAGGCCTTGTAAAAAAATATCGCGCGGCAAGTCAACGCCTATGAAGACCATCTTACTGTTACGCCGCTCGCTAGCAGCCCAAGCCGGGCCCAGATCGCTGCCCATGAGTTGGTGCACGCCCTGGAAAATAACTTTGCGTTCGGTGCCCTGCATGTGCAGCACACCCTTGTAGCGCAGCATGCGTGGGCCGTAGATGTTGACGATGGCGCCCAAAAAGTCTTCCAGCTTGGCTGCATCAAAAGCACGCTCACTTTTGAAGACAAAGCTTTTCACGTCGTCGTCCACATGGTGGTGGTGTCCACCGCCCTCCACGCCATGCGTGTGCTCGGCAGCATGCGAGGGGTGATCGCAATGCTCACCTGGGGCGTGGTTGTGGCCCGCATGGTCGTCTTCTTTTAAAAAGTCGGGGTCGATATCGAGCTTGGCATTGAGGTTGAAGCCGCGCAGGTCAAACACACTGCTGAGTGGCACCTCGCCAAAATGCACTTTTTGCATCGGCGCGCGCGGGTTCATGTGCTTGAGGCGGTGAATCAGGGCCTCGGTTTCGTCCGCCGCTACCAAGTCGCTCTTACTGATAAAAATTTGGTCGGCAAAGCCCACCTGGCGGCGCGCCTCCTGGCGCTCATTGAGCTGGGTGGCGGCGTGCTTGGCGTCCACCAGGGTGAGGATGGAGTCGAGCAAATAACTCTCGGCGATCTCGTCGTCCATGAAAAAGGTTTGCGCTACCGGGCCGGGGTCGGCCAAGCCGGTGGTTTCGATCACCACGCGCTCAAAGTCGAGCTCGCCCTTACGCTTTTTCTCGGCCAGCTCGCGCAGGGTGGTGCGCAGGTCTTCGCGGATGGTGCAGCAGACGCAGCCATTGCTCATCTGGATGATGTTTTCTTGCGTGTCGCTGACCAGGATGTCGGCGTCGATGTTTTCTTCGCCAAACTCGTTTTCAATCACGGCAATTTTTTGGCCATGCGCCTCGGTCAGCACACGCTTTAAGAGCGTGGTTTTGCCCGAACCCAGAAAGCCGGTGAGGATGGTGGCAGGAATCAAAGGCATGGTAGCTTCTCGGGCAAAAAAATCGGTTGGACGCAGCCGACATTAAAACCCAAAAGCTAAAGCCCCAAAAATGGCTTATTACCCAGAATGCGCGCGCTGTGCTCGGCAGGAAACTTCTGCTCTGCCAACAGCTTTTGCAAAGCCACCCGGCCTTGCGCAATGTCACCCACGTAGTACGCGGCCACTACCAACTCGTCCAGCGCGCGCCAAGCGTAGACGGTGGCGTCGACAAACAGCACGTCACCCGGCAAGGCCATGGCCGCTGCCTGCTGGGCAAACAGGTGCGCCAGGGCAAACTCGCTGCGCTCGCGGTGGTAGCGGGCCAGCTCGTACAGGGGCTCAGCCCTGCTGGGGCGGGCTTGGTAAGCCGCCAAATAGGCTTCGCGCACCTGCTCTGGCGGCAGGCCGACCCGTTCACCCAATTGGGCTGCGCGAAACTGTGCGCACCAACGCTCTTCTTCCCAGCCGCCCATGCTAGCGCGCTGCAGGTAGCGCGCGCGCGCTGGCGCGGCCTGCCCGGCGTCGCGCAGGCTCTGGGCCAAATAGAACACATAGCGCGAGTTGCCCGGCTCTGCTTGCAAGGCCCGCTCGAGCACCTCGATGTCGCGCAAATAGGTGTTGGGGTCGCGTGCACGGGCACCGTCGTGGCTGACCACAATGGCGGGCCCGCTCAAAAATCCCCAGCTGTGCGGCAAGGCGCAGTCTAAGTACTCGTGCAGCACGCCCACCCAGCGCCAAGGCAGGCGGGTGGCGATCAGGGCATTGCGGTGGTAGCGCAGTTCCGCGTATTCACAGGCAAAACGGTAGGCCTCGCCGTCCAGCGCAGGCCAGGCAAAGCCTGGCGACATGGCCAGCACCTCGTCGGCGTCAATGAAGAGCAGGTGCTCTGCACAGGGCCGGGCCAGCTCCAACGCCTCGTTGCGGTTGTGCGCAAAGTTCCGCCATGGCCGCTCGTGCAGCTCTCCCGGCACGCCGCGCATAAAGTCGCGGATGAGGCTTTGCGTGCCATCGGTAGAGCCCGTATCCACAATCACCCAATGGTCGATCCAGGGCTTGACCGAGGCGAGGCAGCGCTCGATCACCGATGCCTCGTTTTTTACGATCATGTTCAGGCAAATACGGGCCATGCTGATTCACCAATGCTCATAATTTGATAGCTTCAAACGCACTGTTTTAGGGCGTTTGAAGCTAGTTTAACCCGTTACAGCGGTCTCCCCACAAACATCTATTGGCAAATGGTGGTGACCTCGGTAATAACGTAGGGAGTGGTATTGGTCTGTGTCACATACAGCGCAACTGAGTCCCCCGACACTACCGAAACACTGCCCACTGTGCTAACAGTCGCTATTGAATTCAAGCTATTCGCAACTATGAGCGTGGTACTCAAAGTGGTGGCGGCCCCATTCTTCCATAGCGTGATGGTGAAGCTATCCGCAGCCGGGGTCTGGACGACTGTGCCCCTCGCATAAATACCTGTAAAGGTGCATGCAATGGGCATGGTGCTCGCTTGCACTGCATACAGTTGTGGGGCTGCAAGTGACAAACCATTTGTGGACACTTCTGCCCCATCAATCGGCTCGTACCAGCCGCTTGGCGTAAGCGGGTTTACAAAGTGCGACATAAAGACCAAGGGGCCCGTCCCGGTAGCGCCGGTGGCCCCAGAAGGCCCGGTGGCACCCGTAGCACCCGTAGCACCCGTAGTTCCCGTAGTTCCCGTAGCCCCGAAAGCGCCGGTAGCCCCAGAAGGCCCGGTGGCACCCGTAGCGCCCGTAGTTCCTGCAGGGCCTGTTGCACCCGTACTACCCGTTGCGCCCGTACTGCCCGTTGCGCCAGGTGTGCCCGGAAGACCCGGCATGCTAATGCCCGGTGTCCCTGGAGTACCTTGCGCGCCGGCGGCACCAGTAGCCCCAGTTGCGCCCGTCGCACCCACCAAAGCGATGCCAGTCCCTGGCCAAGCACCAGCGGCTTTAGGGCCAAACAAAGTATGGCTAACGGTGTCGATGTAGTAGTCACCATCGCTACCGAAAGCATTGCTGGGTGCAGCATTGCCGCTGAGCAAGCTATTGCCTGCTGCTCCCGTTGCTCCTGCAGCACCTGTAGCGCCTGCCGCACCCACAGGGCCCGTTGCACCGGTTGCGCCGTTCGCGCCCACCGCTCCCGTCGCGCCCATGGGCCCCATCAAAGACACGCTGGTCGCGGGCCATGCGCCTTGTGCTTTGGGGCCTGCAATGCTATTGCTACTCAGATTGAGGTAGAAGTCACCATCATTGCCCAAGCCGTTTGCCGGCGCAGCCATGCCGCTGAGCAAGCTCGCCCCTGCCGTACCATTTGCGCCAGTGGCACCGGCTGGGCCTGTCGCTCCCGTAGGCCCGGCCACACCTGGCAGACCCACCGGCCCCGCAGGTCCAGTTAGTACAATGCCCACCGTCGGCCAAGCGCCATTTACTTTGGGGCCAAACAATTGGCCGGTCGCCGTGTCGAGGTAATAGTCGCCATTGCTGCCGATGGCTGCGGGCGGGGCAACACTACCACCATAAATCACTATGGGTGCCTGGTTCACGCCTGTGCTCACAGCGACCGAACCGCTGGGACTGCTACTGCTACCCCCACCACAAGCGCCCAAACCCACTACAGACGAGACCAACAGCATTTTTAATAAACGAGATGCGTGTACTGTTTTCATAATCAACTCCAACGACAGAATGAGAAGAAAAGGCAATGCGGCCAGGCCGCACCGTGCATGTGCTGCATAAACAGCGTTAGCGGTGTTGGTGGCCTTAGTTGCGTGAGGGATAGATGCCTTGCAGCGCAATGATGAAATTGCTGCCCACATAGGGGTTGCGCAGAGGCAGCGGTTGGCCACCTCCAGCGGCTTGTATGCTGATCGCCAGCGGTGCCATGCTGACATCGGCCGCGCTGGCAGGGGCGTAATTGTTGTACTCTGCGCGTGGACCGGGCGAGCCAATGGCTGGCACCGCATTGGCGGGGCTGGCCAATGTAGCCGGGGCTGCCGAGGCCGCCGGCGCACAGCCTGTAGCATGCGTATGGCTGGGCATTTGGCTGGCCTGTATGCTGATCTGCTCGACCCCTTCTAGCTGACCTTGGGAGATAGGCGCCAAACCCGGCCCAGCCCCCATGCCCACGGCACTGCGCCCACGGTAATCTGGCAGTGCAAACGTGTTCACCCCGTCGCCCCCGAAGGTGGTGCCCAATAGCGAAAACAAGGCGGTGTTTTGCGAGATGGGCATGAGTTGCCCCTGGCACAGCGCCCAACCCTGGGGCGCAAAATTAAAACCTACCACCCGGACTTCACCTAAAAATGGATCGCTCATGATGATCTCCACAATGCTGTAACAGCGGCCGCAAGGGGCGCGGCCTACCCACCCAGAGCAAGCATATTTTTGAAGCCACCTACGCGTGCGACAGCAAATAAATGCTCTAAGTGTGTGAAAGTGTAGGTATTTGACGGATTGTGTGTCTTAAATTTAACTTAATTTTTCCTGAATGCTGCTCTTGGCGGCTCAGTGTTTCTTCAGCACCACCAAGCCTTTGAGGTACTCGCCTTCCGGGAAATTCAGCGTCGCAGGGTGGTCACTGGCGGCACCCAGGCGCTGGGTGATGTAGCCGTCAACCCCCGCGTCAGCACCCGCCGAGGCGACGATTTTGTGGAACAGGTCGGCGCTCACGCCGCCTGAGCACGAGAAGGTGAACAGCATACCGCCCGGGGCCAAAAGCTTCAGCGCCAGGCGGTTGATGTCTTTGTAGGCACGGGCTGCACGCTCCACTTGCGCGCTAGTGGGCGCAAACTTGGGAGGGTCGAGCACAATGGCGTCAAACTGCTGGCCCGCGTCCAGGTAATGGCGCAGCGAAGCGTTCACGTCGGCGTCGAGCATCGTGGCGCGCTCGGGCGCAAAGCCGTTGAGCGCCACATTGCGCGCTGCGCGCTCCAGCGCCGGGCCCGAGGAGTCGATCGACGTCACCTGCTCCGCACCGCGTGTACCGTCGCCAACCAAGCCCGCCACCGTAAAGCCGCCGGTGTAGCTAAAGCAGTTGAGCACGCGCTGCGGCTGGCGCAGGGCACAGGCGTCGGCAAAGGCTTTGCGGGCGTCGCGCTGGTCGAGGTAAAAGCCAGTTTTGTGACCGCTGGCTATGTCTAGACCCAAGCGCCAGCCGTGTTCTTGGATCGTCAC
>CANFOR010000088.1 GCA_947448675.1 Betaproteobacteria bacterium | reverse complement strand
TTTGCCGTGCCCTTGTCCTTGATCGGCACCTTTGGCGTGATGTACCTGGTGGGTTTTTCCATCAACAACCTCACCCTGATGGCGCTGACCATTGCCACCGGTTTTGTGGTGGACGACGCGATTGTGGTGGTGGAAAACATTGCCCGCTACGTAGAGGCAGGCGAGCCGCCGATGCAGGCCGCGCTCAAGGGTGCGAAGCAAATTGGCTTTACGATTATTTCGCTCACGGTGTCACTGATTGCGGTGCTGATTCCGCTGCTGTTTATGGGCGATGTGGTGGGCCGCTTGTTCCATGAATTTGCCATCACTTTAGCGGTGGCGATTTTGTTTTCTGCGGTGGTCTCGCTCACACTCACACCCATGCTCTGCGCGCGCCTGCTCAAGCACACACCCGAGGAAAGCCATGGCCGTTTGTACCAAGCCGTGGGCCGCTTTTTTGACAAACTCATTGCCACCTACGGGCACGCGCTCAATGTGGTGCTGGACCACGAGCGCACGACGCTGCTGGTATTTGCGGCGACCTTGGCTTTCACGGCGGGCTTGTACTTCTTGGTGCCCAAGGGCTTCTTTCCCGTCCAAGACACGGGCGTAATTCAAGCCATTACCGACGGCCCGCAAGCCACCTCGTTCCAAGCCATGGGCGATAAACAGCAAGCTCTGGCAGTGGAGCTGCTTAAAGACCCAGCGGTGCAAAGCCTGTCGTCATTCATTGGGGTAGACGGAGCCAATGCCACCTTGAACGCCGGTCGCATGCTGATCAACCTCAAACCCAAAGAACAGCGCGGCGGCAGCTTGCAAGCGGTGACCGAGCGTTTGAGCGAAGCCGCGCGCCGCGTGCCAGGCATGCAACTGTATTTGCAGCCCGTGCAAGACTTGACGATTGAAGACCGCATCGCACGCACGCAATACCAGTTCACCATGTCCTCGCCGCAAATCACCGACTTGGCACAGTCGGCCACCGAGCTGGTCAAACGCCTGCGCGCCAGCGACAAATTGGCCGACGTGGCCAGCGACCAACAAGACGAAGGCCTGCAAGCCTATGTGAAGATCGACCGCGATGCTGCAGGCCGCTTGGGTGTGACGGTGGCGGGCATCGACAGTGCGCTGTACAACGCCTTTGGCCAGCGCTTGATCTCTACCCTCTACACCCAGTCCAACCAATACCGTGTCGTGCTCGAAGTGCCACCACAGGCCAAGCTCGGCCCGCAGTCGCTAGCGGCTTTGTACGTGCCGGGCAATAACGGCTCTGGGGTCACGCAGGTGGCCATGAGTTCCGTGGCCAGCATTGTCGAGCGGCCTACATCACTGGCCGTGAACCACGTGGGCCAATTGCCTGCGGTGACAATATCCTTCAATCCCGCACCGGGTGCTTCGTTGGGCGAAGCGGTGCAGGCCATCAAAGACGCCGAGGCTGCCCTGGGCCTGCCCGCTTCGGTGGAGACCAGCTTCCAGGGCGCAGCCTTGGCCTTCCAGGCATCGCTGTCCAGCACCCTGCTCTTGGTCTTGGCAGCGGTGGTGACCATGTACATCGTGCTGGGCGTGTTGTACGAGAGCTACATTCACCCGATCACGATTTTGTCGACCCTGCCTTCGGCTGCGGTCGGCGCTTTGCTGGCCTTGCTGGTGGCGCGGCTCGACTTGGGCATCATCGCCATCATTGGCATTATTTTGCTGATCGGTATCGTGAAGAAGAACGCCATCATGATGATCGACTTTGCCCTCGACGCCGAGCGCGAACAAGGCCTGCCCCCGCGCGAGGCGATCATGCAAGCTTGCTTGCTGCGCTTTCGGCCGATTTTGATGACCACCATGGCGGCGCTGCTGGGTGCCCTGCCTTTGATGCTGGGCACCGGTGTGGGTTCTGAACTGCGTCACCCACTGGGCGTGACCATGGTGGGTGGTTTGATGGTCGGCCAGCTCATCACCCTGTTCACCACGCCCGTTATTTACCTGGTGTTTGCGCGCTGGAGCCAGGCCCGCAAAGAGCGAAAATGGCGCAAAGCCAATGCTGGAGCGCGTAGCGTGCTATGAATTTTTCAGCGCCTTTTATCCACCGGCCGATTGCTACCACCCTGCTGACCCTGGGTGTGGCACTGGCCGGGATGATTGGGTTTTTTCAGCTCTCGGTCGCGCCCCTGCCCCAGGTGGACTTTCCCACCATTTCGGTCAGCGCCAGCCTGCCCGGGGCCAGCCCTGAGACCATGGCCGCCACGGTGGCCACTCCGCTAGAGCGCGCCCTGGGCAGCATAGCGGGCATTACCGAGATGACCTCGGGCTCCTCGCTGGGCAATGCGCGCATCACCTTGCAGTTTGACCTGAACCGCAGCATCGACGGCGCGGCCCGCGATGTGCAAGCCGCCATCAACGCGGCGCGCGCCCTGCTGCCCACCGGCATGCCCAGCAACCCGAGCTACCGCAAAGTCAACCCAGCCGACTCGCCGATCATGATTTTGTCGCTCACCTCTCGCACGCTCACGCCCGGCCAGATGTACGACACCGCCTCGACCGTGCTGGCCCAGCGTTTGTCGCAAATCGACGGCATCGGCCAGGTCAACTTGGGCGGCGGGGCCCTGCCTGCGGTGCGGGTGGAGCTCGACCCCAACCGTTTGTCGTCTATGCATATTTCGCTCGAAACCGTGCGCGCCGCCATCAGCAATGCCAATGGCAATCGGCCACAAGGCGTGGTCGAAAACGCAACGCATGCTTGGCAGGTGGGCGCCAACGACCAAGCCAGCAACGCGGCCGAATACGCCCCGGTGATCGTGGCTTATCGCAACGGCGCCCCCGTGCGCTTGGCCGATGTCGGTCAAGTGACCGACTCGGTGCAAGACGTGCGCAACTACGGCGTGGCCAAGGGCAAGCCCGCCATCTTGCTGCAGTTGTACAAACAGCCGGGCTCCAACATCATCCAAACCGTAGACCAGGTGAACGCGTTGCTGCCGCGCCTGCGCGCTTCCATTCCACCCGCCATCGACCTGAGCGTGGTGCTCGACCGCACGCCCACCATCCGCGCCTCGCTGCGCGAGGTGGAGCGCTCTTTGGGCTTGGCTGTGGCATTGGTGATCTTGGTGGTGTTTTTGTTTTTGCGCAGTGGCCGAGCCGCGCTCATCCCCAGCGTGGCCGTGCCCGCTTCTTTGGCGGGCACTTTTGGCGTAATGTACCTGTGCGGCTACAGCCTGGACACCCTCTCGCTCATGGCGGTCACGGTGGCTACCGGGTTTGTTGTAGACGACGCCATCGTAGTGCTGGAGAACGTGACGCGCCACATGGAGCGCGGCAAGTCGGCGCTAGAAGCCGCGCTGATTGGCTCGCGCGAAATTGGTTTTACGGTAGTGTCCATCAGCCTGTCTTTGATTGCCGTCTTCATCCCGCTGCTGCTGATGGGCGGCATTGTGGGCCGCTATTTCCGAGAGTTTGCAGTGGTGTTGTCTTCGGCCATTTTGGTGTCGATGCTGGTGTCACTTACCACCACACCCATGATGTGCGCCGCTTTGCTCAAGCACCCCGCGCCGCCTCGGGTGGCTACCCATTGGTGGCAAAAACTTGTGGTACGTTCATCGGCCTTCGCAGAACGCATGCAAAAGGCTTTGCGCAGGGCCTACCGCCGCTCACTGGCCCTGGCCATGCGCTGGCAGCCGATTACTTTGTTATTGCTGCTCGGCGTGGTCGGCCTCAACGTCTACCTGTACCGCACCATTCCCAAAGGCTTTTTTCCACAGCAAGATACGGGGCGTTTGGTGGGCTCCATCCAGGCCGACCAAGCCACCTCGTTCCAAGCCATGAAGCAGCGACTCGACCGCTTTGTGGCCATTGTGAACGCTGACCCTTCGGTGCAAAGCTCGATGGGCTTTACCGGCGGCGGGCAACGCAACTCGGCCTTTATGTTTGTGGTGCTCAAACCGATAGCCGAGCGCAAAGAAAGCGTAGACCAAGTGATTGCGCGCCTGCGCATCAAAACTGCCAAAGAGCCAGGTGCCAATTTGTTCATGACGCCGATGCAAGACATTCGGGTCGGTGGTAGGCAAAGCAATGCCCAGTACCAGTACACCTTGTTTGCTGACGAGGTGGCCGAACTGCGCGCTTGGGAGCCCAAAATTCGCCAGGCCCTGATGCAGGTGCCCGAGTTGGCCGACGTAAACAGCGACCAGCAAGACCGTGGCCTGCAAACCTCGCTGGTGATCGACCGCGCTGCCGCGAGCCGCCTGGGTTTGAGCGTGTCGACCATCGACTCCATACTCAACGATGCTTTTGGCCAGCGCCAAGTGGGCGTGATCTACAACCCGCTGAACCAATACCGCGTGGTGATGGAACTGGCCCCACAGTACCTAGAGAGCCCCGAGTCTTTGCGTCGCTTGATGTTCAGCTCTAGCAGTGGCGCGCAAATTCCGCTCTCGGCTTTTGCGCGGGTCGAGCTCACCAATACGCCGTTGGCGGTTAACCACCAGGGCGGTGTACCTGCCTCGACAATTAGCTTTAACCTGCCCTTGGGTGTGTCTTTGTCAGAGGCCAGCGAGGCGGTGCAAGCCACTTTAGGCAAGATTGGCGTGCCCGTCACGGTGCGCGGCTCCTTTCAAGGCACAGCGCAGGCCTTTGCCTCTTCGCTCGACAGCCAGCCGTTTTTGATTTTGATGGCTTTGGTCAGCATCTATTTGGTGCTGGGCATTTTGTATGAAAACTTGGTCCATCCGATTACGATTTTGTCGACCCTGCCCTCAGCGGGCGTGGGCGCTTTGCTGGCCTTGATGATGTTCAAAACCGACTTTTCTATCATCGCTTTGATCGGCGTTATTTTGCTGATCGGTATTGTAAAAAAGAACGCCATTTTGATGATCGACTTTGCCATCAGTGCGCAGCGCCACAACCCGCGCATGAGCGCCGCCACCGCCATTTACAAAGCCTGCCATCTGCGGGTACGACCCATCATCATGACCACCATCGCGGCCATCTTTGGTGCCATTCCGTTGGCCATTGGCACGGGTGACGGGGCCGAGCTGCGCCAGCCCCTGGGCATTGCGGTGGTGGGCGGCTTGGTGCTCAGTCAGTTGCTCACGCTCTACACCACACCGGTGGTGTTCTTGCTGATGGATCGGCTGCGCACCGCCATGCCGCGCGCGCTGGGCCACCTGAAACGCCGTATTTTTTCTATTTCTCCTGCTACAAGGGAGGCCACGCATGGCCAATGATTTATGGATTCGCACCGAACAATGGGCCTTGGGCATCCTGCTGGCCACGCTGGCGGCTTGTAGCAGTGTTCCGCCATACAAAGCGCCTCAAGTTGAAGTGCCGCAGCAGTTCAAAGAGGCCCAACCCGCGCAAAGTACATCCACACAAAGTCAAGCTGCGCAAATGTTCCAGCTTGCCGACCCCAAAGCCCGCATACCTCAAACCTGGTGGACGGTGTTCAAAGACCCGGTGCTCAACGACTTGCAAATACGCGCTGAGCAAGGCAACCAAAATATTGCCAGCAGCATGGCCGCTGTCAAACTCGCCAGCGCGGCCACGGCATCGGCCAATGCCTCGCTCTGGCCTAGCGTCAACCTCAGCGGTGGTGCCAACAAGTCGAATGTGCAAAGCGCCACCAACCCCAAGGGCACGACCTTTACCGTACAAAGCAGCGTATCGAGCTGGGAGCTGGACCTGTGGGACCGTTTAGGCGCTAGCGCACAGGCCAACGCTTTCAAAGAAGAAGCCAGCCGTGCCGACCTGGCTTCCGCCCGCCTGTCTTTGCAGGCCAGCGTAGCGCAAACCTATTTTTCGATCCGCGCCGCCGAAGTGTTAAACGCCGCTTTGCAAGACATCGCGAAAGCCAATGAAAAATTTTTGACGCTTACGCAAAACCAATACCAAGGCGGCATTGCCAGCCGCGCCGCCGTGGCATCCGCGCAGTCACAACTGCAATCGACCTTGGCACAAGTTGTAGAAGCCCGCCTCACCCGCGCCACGCTAGAGCACGCCATGGCCAGCTTGCTCGGCCTGGCCCCCGCTGCCTTTACGTTAGCGCCAACAGCGCAACTACCTGCCGTGCCCGTGGTGCCGCTGCAAGTGCCGTCCCAGCTCTTGCAACAACGCCCCGACATTGCCTCAGCCGAGCGCAAAGTCGCTGCGGCCAATTCGGCTGTAGGTGCTGCCGACGCAGCCTTCTTCCCCAGCCTCACACTCAGCGGAAACTATGGTTTTCGCAATGCGGGCCTAGCGGGTTTGTTGGACTTGCCCAACCGCATTTGGTCACTCGGCCCGAGCTTGGGCTATGCCTTATTTGACGGTGGTGCGCGCAAAGCGGCCAGCGCCTCGGCCCGCGCCAGTTATGAGCAAACGGTGGCCGCTTACCGCCAAACCGTCATCGGCGCGCTGCAAGAGGTCGAAGACAATTTGGCAACTGCCTACGCCCTGCAAAATGAAGAGGCCATCGACCAAGCCGCGTTGAATGCCGCGCACACCGCCACCGAAGTCAATACCAACCAATACAGCGCCGGCCTGGTAAGTTATCTCAACGTCATCACCGCGCAAAACACCGAATTGAGCTTGCGCAATAACCTCATCAATGTGCAAAGCAGGCGTTTAACAGCATTGGCGATTTTGTTGAAGAACTTGGGGGGTAGCTGGGACGGTGCGAAGCCAAAGCAACCCTAAGTTCAAAGGCAATTTAAAGGCAAAAAAGCGTGGGCCGAAGCGGCACGACTAAACTCTGGCATATGCACCCTCACTACTCTGCACTGCACGCAGCACCCGCCTCATGACACCCTGGGTTTTAATCACCGGCGGAGCCGTCCGCTTGGGCCGCGAACTGTGCCTCGCCTTTGCTCGCGCAGGCTGGAATGTGGTCTGCCATTACCAAACGTCTGAGCAACAAGCTATGGCTGTTGCTGATGCGGTACGCCAGCTCGGGCGGCAAGCCGCTACGGTGCAAGGCACGCTGGACAGAGAAGACAGTGTGCAGGCTATTTTTGAAGCCACTGGTCTTGCTGCTGACATGCATTTAAGGGCCGTGGTCAACAACGCCTCGCGCTTTGACCCAGACACTGCCAGCAATTTTGACGATGCCGCTCTGCGAGGGCAATTGCAGGCGAATTTATTGGCGCCGATTCAACTGGGCCGCTTGCTGCACGCCTACGCCCTACGAATCGAAGGCAATGCAACCGATGCACCCAATGGCGCGTTTTCACTCATCCACGTACTCGACCAAAAAGTCTTCAACCTCAATCCCGATTATTTTTCTTACACCCTATCGAAGCTGGCGCTAGAACGTGCTGTGGTGCAGCAAGCCCAGGCCCTGGCGCCGCTGCTGCGCGTCAATGGCATTGCCCCTGGCTTGATGTACCCAAGCGGCCCACAGTCTGCAGAAAACTTTGCACTGGCCAGCCAGGCCAATTTACTGCAACAAAGCATCGACCCGGCACAAGTTGCGCAAACCGCCGTATTTCTGGCGCAAAACACGTGCATCACCGGTGCGCGCATTTGTGTGGACAACGGCCAGCACTTGGTAGCGCTGCCACGCGATGTGCTTTTTTTAGTAGACGAACTGCTAGCAAAGGCACAGCATGACCCACTCTGACTGGTTGCAACTGCATTGCCGCAAACTCTTTCTGCGAAACATCAGCGTACAAAGCTTTATCGGCATCCACGACTTTGAGAAACAGGCTGCGCAACGTTTGCTGATCGATGTAGACCTGTATGTGCCCTTACGCGCCACGACCCCCGCAAACGACAGCCTCCAAGAAGTGGTGGACTACGACTTTGTGCGTGAACGCATTCACGCACGCATTGCCCAAGGCCCCATTGGTCTGCAAGAAACTCTGTGCGACGACCTGCTCAGCGCGTTCTTGCAAAATCCCGGCGTGGTGGCAGCACGCGTGGCCACGCGCAAACCCGACGTCTACCCCGACTGTGACGCCGTTGGCGTAGAAACTTTTCGTCTGCGCGAGAACCTCACACCATGAGCACCGGCACCCAAACCCTCAGCCTCAGCGGCCTGCGTTTCAACGCCACCTTGGGCATCTTGGCGCACGAGAAAACTGCACCACAACCGATTTGCGTTGATGCCGAGTTGAATCTTGGGCGTCAAGACCTGCTGCCGCGCGACGACGACATCAGCCATGTGCTGGACTACCGCAAGGTGCGCAAGATCATCATCGACGAATGCACCGCCGAGCACGTTAACCTGCTAGAGCGCCTGATCGGCAAACTCGCCTCGCGCCTGATGCAATTGCCAGGCGTGCTGGGGGTGCGCGTCAAAATTGCCAAGCTCGAAATTTTTGACGACTGCGAAGTCGCCATTCGGATTGAAACGGGGCAGTGGTAGCGCCCCCAGCGAAACACCCCATTAGAAAGCCCCCATGCAAAAAATCCTCCCCGCCAGTAGCCTGGTCGCCCAGGCCATGCGCGAAGTCACCACCTACAGCGTGGACGCGGTGCGCGAGCGCATGGCCCACGCGGACAGCACGGGCAGCGCGGCCCGCATGCAGTTGGTCGATATTCGCGATGTACGCGAGCTCGATGCAGGCCTTTTGCCCGGAGCCTTTCATGCGCCGCGCGGCATGCTGGAGTTTTGGGTTGACCCTGCCTCGCCCTACCACAAGCCGGTGTTTGCCAACGAGGCCACCGAGTTTGTTTTGTACTGCGGCGCGGGCTGGCGCAGCGCGCTGGCGGCCAAAACTTTGCAAGACATGGGCTTGCGCAACGTAGCCCACATCGACGGTGGTTTTGCCGCTTGGCAAGAGGCTGGCGCACCGCTGGAGACTTTGGCCGAACGCAAAGCAAAAAAAGCCGCTGTAGAAGCGGCTGCAGTTGCCGCTATAGCGGTCGCCAAGCCCTAAAAGCACGCCCCGCGCAGAGTAAGAAAATGGCTGCAATGCGCATAGAATATGCGTAAACAGCTATTAAATTCGTAGCATATGAAATTCCAAGCGATTCTGTTTGACTGCGACGGCGTGCTGGTCGACAGCGAGCCCATCACCAATGGCGTGTTGCACCGCATGCTGGTCGAGCGCGGCTGGGCGCTCAGCGCGCAAGACTGTTGGCAGCACTTTATTGGCAAGGCCGTCAAAGACCAAGCGGCGTTGATTGAACAGCACACTGGCCAGCCGCTCACTGAAGCATGGTTGGCCGAGTTTCGGTCGCAGCGCGACCTGGCCCTGCACGCGCAGTTGCAAGCCATACCAGGCATCCACGCGGCGCTCGAACGCATTGCCCAGCATTACGGCAGCGCCATCGCCTGCGCCTCGGGAGCAGACCGTGGCAAAGTGGAACTGCAGTTGCACAAAACTGCGCTCATGCCCTACTTTGCTGGCCGCATTTTTAGCGGCCACGAAATGCCGCGCTCCAAGCCCGCGCCCGACGTTTACTTGGCCGCTGCTAGTGCGCTGGCGGTAACGCCACATCACTGCGCCGTGGTGGAAGACAGCCTGACCGGCGTGGCAGCGGGTGTGGCGGCGGGTTGCCATGTGCTGGGCTACAGCCCTCCCGGCTCGGGCATGGCGCAAGCCCTGCGCAGCGCCGGAGCCGCGCACATCTTTACCGCCATGCACGAGTTACCCGGCTTGTTGCTGCACAGCCCCGCCCATGCTTGAGCCCACAGCAGCGCCCGCGCCCAGCGCCGCATGGCACGCTGCGGCCAAGCCTGGGCCGATCTTGCAAGGCCTGCGCGTGCTCGAACTCGGCCAGGTGCTGGCCGGGCCTTTTGCCGGGGCGATTTTTGCCGACCTGGGCGCCAGCGTCACCAAGCTCGAACGGGTAGACGGCGGAGACGACGCACGGCGCATGGGCCCGGCCTTTCACGCGGGCGACGCGCTGGCCTTTCAGGTGTTTAACCGGGGCAAGCAGTCGGCCAGCATCGACCTGCACACGCCCGAGGGCAAGGCCGCGCTGGAGCGTTTGGCCGCGCAGGCGGATGTCTTCGTTCACAACCTGCGGCCCGGTGTGACCCTGGCGCTGGGCATGGACGGCCCGGCGCTCACAGCGCGCCACCCGCGCTTGGTCTACTGCGAAATATCGGCCTTTGGCCACCTCGGCCCGATGGCCCTACGCCCCGGCTACGAGCCCCTGGTGCAGGCCTTTAGCGGCCTGTCGGCTATCAACGGCGGGCCAGACGACCCGCCCATGCGCAGTGGCGCGTCCATCTGCGACCAAGGCAGCGGCATGTGGGCTGTCATTGGCGCGCTGGCCCTGCTGCAGCGCAGGCAAAGCACCGGCACCGGCGGTATTGTGCAAACTTCGCTGCTCGAAACCGCGATGGCCTGGACGGCGCAAAAAACCGACGCCCTGCGCAACGAAGGCCAGCAACCCGCACGCCACCGCAGCGGCCACCCCAGCTTTGTGCCCTACGAGGCCTTTGACACGCAAGACGCGCCCTTGCTGATTTGCTGCGGCAACGACCGCCTGTTTGCCAAACTGGCCCAGGTGCTCGGCCACAGCGCTTGGGCCACCGACGCGCGCTTTGCCACCAACCGCGCCCGCCTGGCCCACCAAGTCGATTTATTGCCGCTTTTAAGGGCCTTATTGCTGCAGCAGCCACGTGGCCATTGGCAAGCGCTTTTAGAGGCCGCAGGCGTGCCGTGCGCGCCTTTGCACAGCTTGGCCGAAGCCCTGGCCCACCCGCAAGTACAGGCACTGGGCATGCTGCAAAGCGTGCCCGCGCAAAGCCC
>CANFOR010000087.1 GCA_947448675.1 Betaproteobacteria bacterium | reverse complement strand
TGGCTACCGGCGCAGCCTTCATCGGCCTGGGCTCAGACACTGGCGGCTCGATCCGCATTCCGGCTGCGCTGTGCGGCATTGTGGGTTTTAAAAGCACTGCGCGTTTGGTGCCGACCGAGGGCGCGCTGCCGCTCTCGTTCACACTCGACACCGTCTGTGCCCTGACCCGCTCGGTGCGCGACGCCATCATTGCCCATGAAGTACTGGCCGCACGCACGGTGGTGCGCAGCGCCGCGCCGCTGCGCAGTTACCGCTTGGCCGTGGTCGGCACCACCATGCAAGACGGCCTCGACCCCACCGTCGCCCAAGCCTTCGAGCGCACGCTGCAGCAACTGCGCAGCGCGGGCGCGCAGATCGACACCCTGCCCTTGCGCGAATTGAGCGAGCTGGCGGGCATTAATGCCACCGGCGGCTTCTCTGCCGCCGAGAGCTACGCTTGGCACCGCGAGCTGCTGGCGCGCAGGCGCGACGAATACGACCCGCGCGTAGCGGCGCGCATCGAGCGCGGTGCGGCCATGAGCGCCGCCGACTACATCCGCCTGCAGCAAGAACGCCGCGCCTGGATCACCCGCGTAGAGGCCCGCTTAGCAGGCTACGACGCCTTGCTATCACCCACCGTACCCATTGTTGCCCCGAGCATTGCCAGCATTGCGAGTGACGACACCGAGTTCTTTCGCGTCAACGCCCTGCTGCTGCGCAATCCCAGCATCGTCAACCTGCTCGACGGCTGCGCCATTTCTATCCCCTGCCACGCTGCGGGCGAGCTGCCGGTGGGCCTGATGCTGTGGAACGTAGCCCTGCGCGACGACACCGTGCTCAACATCGCGGCACAGTGTGAAACCCTGCTCTGCAACAATAGGGCCAGCTAAAAAGATTTAAGGGATTCATGAAGATTGCAGTTGTAGGGGCGGGCATTATTGGCATTACCACCGCCTGGGAGCTAGCCCGCGACGGCCACCAAGTCACCGTTTACGAGCGTCGCGGCGCAGCCGCCGAAGAAGGCAGTTTTGCCAATGCTGGGGTCATGGCTGCCGGTGGCGCCACGCCCCGGGCCGCACCCGGCATGCCCAGTAAAGTGCTGCGCTACCTGCTGAGCAGCCACGCACCGGTGCGCCTGGCCCTGCCCCTGTCGGCCAGCGAGTTGGCCTGGATGTGGCGCTGGTGGCGCGCCTGCAGCCCCAAGGTCTACGCCGCCAACCGCGCCCGCATGCAGCGCCTGGCTTTATACAGCCGCACGCGCTTGCAGGCCATCAGCGCTGAGCTGCAACTCGACTACGACCGCAGCAGCGGCTACTTGGTGCTGCTGCGCTCTGAAAAAGAGAGCGCACTGATACAACCCGGACTGCAAGTACTGCGCGACGCCGGCGTGGTTTTTAGCGAACTGGGCGAGGCCCAGGCGCGCAAGATCGAGCCCGCGCTCAACCCCGACAGCCACTTTTTGGGGGCTCTGCACCTGCCCCAAGACGAGGTGGGCAACTGCCGCCAGTTTGCCCTGTTGCTGAAGAACCAAGCCCAGGCTATGGGCGTGAAATTTTTATTCAATACGACCGTAGAGCGCATGGAATGTGCGCAGGGCGCTCGCATTTTTGTAGCATCGCAAGACCAAAATGCAGCCCAAGCGCAGCAGTATGACGCTGCTGTCATGTGTGCCGGTGTGGCCAGCGCAGCCCTGCTCAAGCCATTGGGTTTGCACATTCCGTTGGCCGCGGTGTACGGCTATTCGGTCAGCGCCCACGTGCGCGAGCCGCTCAACGCACCGCGTAGCGCGCTGATGGACGAGCGCTACAAAGTAGCCATCAGCCGCTTGGGCAAACGGGTGCGGGTGGCGGGCAGCGCACAACTGGGTGGCAAACCCGGAACGCTGCGCGCGGGCTCGCTGCAAACCCTGTACAAGGTGCTGCACGACTGGTTCCCGGGCGCAGGCCTGATGAGCAGTGGCGTGCAAGAGTGGCAGGGCGCGCGCCCGATGCTGCCCGACGGCCCGCCCATCGTCGGGCCCAGTGGCATCCCCGGCCTGTGGCTCAACCTCGGCCACGGCTCCAGCGGCTGGGCGCTGTCTTGCGGCAGTGCGCGGGCTTTGGCTGACTTGGTGGCGGGGAGGAAGGCAGAAGTTGACTTAGAAGGGCTTGGGTTGGAGCGCTTGCAGTCTTAGCTTCTGATCCGTGCAGGCGAGCGGGGTGGAGATTTACCCCAGCGTAGCGGCCATGCGTTGCGCGCAAGACAGGGCCTGGGCAGCGTCGCGGGCTTCGACCATGATGCGCAAGAGCGGCTCGGTGCCACTGGCGCGAATGAGCACCCTGCCGGTGTTGCCCAGCTCGGCTTCTGCGGCACGCTGCGCGTCAAAAAGCGGCGTGTGCGCCTTCCAGTCCAGGCCCGCGCGCAGGCGCACATTGAGCAGGGTTTGTGGGAACAGCGTGAGCTCTTGCATCAGCTCGGCCAGGCTCTTGCCGCTGCGCTGCGTGGCCTGCAGCACCTGCAGAGCCGAGACCAAGCCGTCGCCAGTGGTGTGTTTGTCCAGCGCCAGCAAATGGCCCGAGCCTTCGCCTCCGAGCTGCCAGCCGTTTTTTTCAAGCGCTTCGAGCACATAGCGGTCGCCGACCTTGGCGCGTACAAAGGGGATGCCACGGGCTTTGAAGGCCAGCTCCACAGCCATATTGGTCATCAGCGTACCCACCACTCCGGGCACGGCCTCGCCCCGGCCCAGTCGCTCGGCCACCATCAGGTAGAGCACTTCGTCGCCATTGAACAGGCGGCCAGTGGCGTCGACCAATTGCAGGCGATCGGCATCGCCGTCGAGCGCGATGCCGTAGTCGGCGGTCTGCGCCAGCACGGCTTGCACCAAGGCCTCGGGGTGGGTGGCGCCCACGCCGTCGTTGATGTTCAGGCCGTCGGGCGCGCAGCCAATAGCCACCACCTCGGCACCCAGCTCGTGAAAGACTTTGGGCGCAATGTGGTAGGCCGCGCCGTTGGCAGCGTCCACCACAATTTTCAGGCCGCGCAGGCTCAGGTCGTTGGCAAAAGTGCTTTTGCAAAACTCTAAGTAGCGGCCCGCAGCGTCGTCTAAGCGCCGGGTTTTGCCCAGTTTGGCGGACTCGGCCCAGACCGGTGCGTCGAGCAAGGCGGCTTCAACGGCCAGCTCCCATTCGTCGGGCAGTTTGGCCCCCTGGGCGCTGAAAAATTTTATGCCGTTGTCGGGGTAGGCGTTGTGGCTGGCGCTGATGACCACGCCCAGGCTGGCGCGCAGTGCGCGCGTGAGGTAGGCCACGCCGGGCGTAGGCAGGGGGCCGAGCAAGATCACATCCACCCCCGCCGAGTTAAAGCCCGACTCCAACGCGCTCTCCAGCATGTAGCCCGAGATGCGCGTGTCTTTGCCGATCATCACCGTCGGGCGGGCGCTGCCAGGGCCTGCGCCCGCTTGCAGCACGCGGCCCACGGCATGGGCCAAGCGCAGCACAAAGTCGGGGGTGATGGGGGCTTGGCCCACCGTGCCACGAATGCCGTCGGTGCCGAAATATTGTCTGCTCATGGTTTGGTTCTTTGCTTTTGTGGATTGCGTTGAGATTGCATTTTTTTGCGTTTTTTTTTCACAAAATGGCCCGCAGCGCCCGTCTATCCTGCGTAAGCAGCTACAAAATGTGTAGCATGCCAAATTTTCAAAGCCGCGACGGTGTCGGCCACATCGTGCACCCGCACAATGCGCGCGCCGCGCTCCACGGCCAGCAGGGCCGCGGCCACACTGGGCACCATGCGCTGCTCCACCGGCAGGCCCGTCACTGCGCCCAAGGCCGACTTGCGCGACCAGCCCGCCAGCACCGCATGGCCGCGCTGCACCAGCGCAGGCGTGTGCGCCAACAACTCAAAATTTTGTTCCACGGTTTTGCCAAAACCCGTGCCCGCGTCCCATACGATGCGGCTGCTGTGCACGCCCAAGGCGCGCAGAACCTGCGTACGCTGCTCTAAAAATCGTAGCACATGGGGTGTGACCGCACCCTGCATGGGCTGGCTTTGCATGGTCTGCGGCTCGCCTTGCATGTGCATCAAAACCACGCCGCAGCGCGGGTGCGCAGCCACCACCTGGGCCGCATCAGCTTGGCGCAGCGCCCACACGTCGTTGATGATGTCCAAGCCTAAGTCCAGCGCCTCGCGCATCAACTCGGGCTTGTAGGTGTCAAGTGAAATCGGCACGCCCCATTGCAGGGCCGCACGCAGCAAGGGCAGCACGCGCTGGCGCTCTTCTGCGAGCGGCAGGGGCTGCGCGCCAGGGCGAGTGGACTCGCCGCCAATGTCCAAAATATCGGCCCCTTGGCGCAGCAAGTTTTCAGCGTGTTGCAGGGCGGTGCTCAATGCGGCATGCTGGCCGCCGTCAGAGAAGGAGTCGGGTGTGGCGTTGACAATGCCCATCACCTGGGGGCGACCCAGGTCGATGGCAAAGCGGCTGGTTTGCCAGAGCTTTGGCGCGGTGCCGTGCCCCGGCTCTAGCGCCATGCCCACGCCGACTTAAGCCGCTGTAGGCGCAGGCTCGGGGGTGACGGCAGCGCCGCCAGAACCACCACCGGCTGCCGGGGGCGTGCGCGGTGTGAAGTCTTTGGGCGGGCGGGGTTCGCGGCCAGCCATGATGTCGTCGATCTGGTCGGCGTCAATGGTTTCCCACTCTAACAAGGCCTTGGCCATGGCGTGCATTTTGTCTTTGTTGTCTTCGATCAACTTGCGCGCCAAGGCGTATTGCGTGTCGATGATGCTGCGCACTTCGACGTCGACCTTTTGCATGGTGGACTCGCTCATGGTGGTGGTCTTGGTAACGCTGCGGCCCAAGAAAACCTCGCCTTCGTTCTCAGCGTAAACCATTGGGCCCAGGGCTTCGGTCATGCCGTAGCGGGTCACCATGTCGCGGGCGATCGAGGTGGCGCGCTCAAAGTCGTTGCTGGCGCCCGTGGTCATTTGGTTCATGAAGACCTCTTCGGCGATGCGGCCGCCAAACAGCATGCTGATCTGGTTGAGCATGTAGTCTTTGTCGTAGCTGTAGCGGTCTTGCGCGGGCAGGCTCATGGTCACGCCCAGGGCGCGGCCACGCGGGATGATGGTCACTTTGTGCACCGGGTCGCACTTGGGCATGAGCTTGCCAATCAGCGCATGACCGCTCTCGTGGTAGGCCGTGTTGCGGCGCTCTTCTTCGGGCATGACCATGCTCTTGCGCTCGGGGCCCATGAAGATTTTGTCTTTGGCCTTTTCAAAGTCTTGCATCTCGACCACGCGGGCATTGCGGCGCGCGGCCATCAGCGCAGCTTCGTTGCACAGGTTGGCCAAGTCGGCACCGCTCATGCCGGGTGTGCCACGCGCGATCACGCTGGGGCTCACGTCTTGGCCAATCGGCACTTTGCGCATGTGCACGTTCAAAATTTGCTCGCGGCCCCGAATGTCGGGCAGGGTCACATAGACCTGGCGGTCAAAGCGGCCCGGGCGCAGCAAGGCGGCGTCCAAGATGTCAGGGCGGTTGGTGGCCGCGACCACGATCACGCCTAAGTTGGTTTCAAAGCCGTCCATCTCGACCAGCATTTGGTTCAGCGTTTGCTCGCGCTCGTCGTTGCCGCCGCCCAGGCCAGCGCCGCGCTGGCGACCGACTGCGTCGATTTCGTCGATGAAAATGATGCAGGGCGCATTTTTCTTGGCGTTCTCAAACATGTCACGCACGCGGGACGCGCCTACGCCAACAAACATTTCTACAAAGTCGGAGCCGCTGATGCTGAAGAAAGGCACCTTGGCCTCGCCTGCAATGCTTTTGGCCAACAGGGTTTTGCCGGTGCCAGGAGGGCCAACCAGCAAGAGGCCGCGTGGAATGCGGCCGCCCAGCTTTTGAAAGCGCGCTGGGTCTTTCAAAAAGTCCACGACTTCTTTGACTTCTTCTTTGGCTTCGTCGCAACCGGCCACGTCGGCAAAGGTCACGGTATTGGTGTTTTCGTCGAGCAATCTAGCCTTGCTTTTGCCAAAGCTAAAGGCCCCACCCTTGCCGCCGCCTTGCATTTGGCGCATGAAGTACACCCACACGCCAATCAAGAGCAGCATCGGGCCCCAGCTGACCAAGAGCGTCATCAGCAAAGAACCTTCTTCGCGCGCTTTGACGTCAAACTTCACGCCGTTGTTGATCAGGTCGCCGACCAAACCGCGGTCGAGGTAGGTAGCGGTGGTGCGCACCTTGCGGTCGTCTTGCATCGAGGCAATGATTTCGGTCCCGCCCTGGCCTTCTTGGATGACCACGTTCTTCACGCGCTTGGCCCGCACTTCTTCTAAAAAGTCGGAATAGCCCATTTGCGTAGCGCCTGCGCTGACCCGGGTGTCGAACTGCTTGAAGACCATGAACAGCACCATGGCGATCACCAGCCAAACGGCAACTTTAGAAAACCATTGGTTGTTATTGTTCAATGCATTACTCCAGAGAGTTCGAAAAAATTGACCGCTAGCCGAGATGGGCTTGGGGCACAGATGCGAGCCATTTTAGGCGTTTCAAGTCACAGGCCTGCTCTTTTTTGCAGCAAGTAGCCCTACACCGTACCCAGGAATGCACATTAATGGGCCGCAGTCGCTGTCGACAACAAACCCATACCGACCAAAAACGTCTCACTCGACTTGTCGCGCGAGGCCTTGGGCTTGATGGGTTTGACCACTTTGAAGTGCGCTTTGAACAGCTTGACCGAATTGTTGTAGCCACTGCCGTGGAAGAGCTTGACCACCAAAGCGCCCTCAGGCTTGAGGTGGTTTTGCGAAAACTCCAGCGCCAGCTCAATCAAGTGTTCGATGCGCGCCGCGTCGGCCGACTCAATGCCCGAGAGGTTGGGTGCCATGTCCGAGACCACGCAATCGGCCTTGCGGCCCTGCATTTGCGCCTCTAGCAATTGCAAAACCTCGGCCTCGCGAAAATCGCCTTGCAAAAAAACCACGCCCTCCACCGGTTCCATGGGCAAGAGGTCCAGCGCAATGATGCTGCCGTTGAGCGCACCCACCGCCGCCCCCGTGGGCGAGAGCTTGCGCCGAACGTATTGGCTCCAGGCACCCGGGGCGCTGCCCAGGTCGACCACCAGGTCGCCAGGGCGTATGAGTTTGAAGCTTTCATCAATCTCTTTGAGTTTGTAGGCAGCCCGCGCACGGTAGCCCTCTTTTTTGGCGAGTTTGACGTAGGTGTCGTTGACATGGTCGTTCAACCACGCCTTGTTAACCTTTTTGCTCTGCGTTTTTACTTTCATCGTCGATAATTGTCCCATGTCTCAGATAAACCTCACGATTGCCCAGCGCAAAGAACACCGCGCTGCGGCCCACCACCTCTCGCCGGTCGTCATGATCGGCAACGACGGCCTGACCGAAGCCGTGCAAAAAGAGACCGACACCGCCCTGGGCGCGCACGGCCTGATCAAGATCCGCGTGCTGGGCGACGACCGCGCCGCGCGCGAGGCCATGTACCAGAGCCTGTGCGACGCGCTGGGCGCAGCGCCCATCCAGCACATTGGCAAGCTTTTGGTGCTATGGCGGCCCAAAATTGAAAAAGAAAAAACCCGCAACGAGGACGAAGACCGCATGGCCGGCCCGCGCGACGTCAAGGTGCTCAAGTACAGCAGCCGCGGCGGCCAACGCCCCGAAGTCAAAACCCTGCGCGTCTTGGGCAACCAACGCCTCACGCCCGGCGGCACCGTCAAGCGCGCCAAAAAACCCAAGCAAACCAGTGTGAAGAAACGCAGCCAGACTTAAAACCTTGCAGGGCAGACCCTAGCGCAGCGCAGTTCTGCCCACAACCGACCACGACATGAACGCTCTTTTAGATACCGCCGACCTGCCCCTGTTTGACCGCATCACGCCCGAGCTGATCGCGCCCGCGGTTGAGGCCTTGCTGCAAGAGTCCAATGCCGCGCTCGAAGCGGTAACGGCAGACAACTTCCCCGCCGAATGGAGCGCCATCGCCAAAGTGCTCGACGCGGCCACCGAGCGCCTGTCGCGCGCCTGGGGTGCGGTGAGCCACTTGAACAGCGTGGCCGACGCGCCCGCGCTGCGCGCCGCCTACAACGCGGCACTGCCCTTGGTCACCGAGTTTTGGACGCGCCTGGGCGCTGACGAGCGCCTCTACGCCAAGTACAAAGCCATCGACATCGCCACGCTCAACACCGAACAAAAACAGGCCCATAAAAACGCCGTACGCAACTTTGTGCTCTCAGGCGCTGAGCTGAACGGCGCGGCCAAAGAGCGCTTTGCCAGCATCCAAGAACGCCAGGCCGAGCTTTCGCAAAAGTTCAGCGAAAACGTGCTCGACGCCACCGATGCCTACCGCTACTACGCCAGCGCCGAAGAGCTGGAAGGCGTGCCGCAAGACGTACAGCAAGCCACCCGCGAAGCCGCTGCAGCCGAGGGCAAAGACGGCCACAAGCTGACGCTGAAAATGCCCTGCTACCTGCCGGTTATGCAGTTCGCCAGCAGCAGCGCCCTGCGCGAGCGCCTGTACCGCGCCTACACCACCCGCGCCAGCGAGCAAGGCGCACACGACAGCAGCACACAAGACAACAGCGCCCTGATCCGCGAAATTTTGGCCCTGCGCCTCGAAGAAGCGCAATTATTAGGTTACCAAAACTTTGCGCAGGTGTCGGTGGCCACCAAAATGGCGCAGTCGCCGCTCGAGGTCACCCGCTTCTTGCGCGACCTGGCCCAGCGCGCCCGCCCCTACGCCGAAAAAGACCTGGCCGACCTGCGTGACTTCGCCAAAACGCAGCAGCTCAGCGCCTGGGACATTCCCTTCTACAGCGAGCAGCTCAAAGAAGCCCGCTACGCTTTCAGCGAGCAAGAGGTGAAGCAGTATTTCACCGCGCCCAAGGTGCTGGCGGGCCTGTTCAAAATTGTCGAAACCCTGTTTGAAGTGGCCATCCGCCAAGACAGCGCGCCCGTGTGGCACCCCTCGGTGGCGTTCTACCGCATCGAGCGCAACGGCAGCCTCGTGGGCCAGTTTTACCTCGACCAACCCGCGCGCAATGGCAAGCGCGGCGGCGCCTGGATGGACGACGTGCGCGCCCGCTGGCTGCGCCCCGACACCGGCGCCCTGCAAACGCCGGTGGCGCACCTGGTCTGCAACTTCGCCGAAGGCGTGGGCGGCAAACCGCCCCTGCTCACGCATGACGACGTGACCACCCTGTTCCACGAGTTCGGCCACGGCCTGCAGCACATGCTCACCCAAGTGAACGAGCGCGACGTCTCGGGTATCAGCGGCGTGGAGTGGGATGCGGTGGAGTTGCCCAGCCAGTTCATGGAAAATTTTTGCTGGGAATGGGATGTGCTCAAGCACATGACGGCCCATGTCGATACCGGCGAGCCGCTGCCGCGCGCCCTGTTTGACAAAATGCTGGCCGCCAAAAACTTCCAAAGTGGCCTGCAAACCCTGCGGCAAATTGAGTTCTCCTTGTTTGACATGCTCTTGCACGAGCAAACCGATTTGCAGGCCACCCAGCAGCTCGACTTCATGGGCATTTTGCACACCGTGCGCCAAGAGGTTGCCGTGCTGCAGCCGCCCGCATGGACGCGCACGCCGCACAGCTTCAGCCATATTTTTGCCGGTGGCTATGCAGCGGGTTACTACAGCTACAAATGGGCCGAGTTGCTCTCGGCCGACGCCTACGCCGCGTTTGAAGAAAGCCCCGGCCACAGCCCTGGCCAAGACGTGGCAACCGGCAGAAAATACCGCCAAGCCATTTTAGAAACCGGTGGCAGCCGCCCGGCGCTCGAGTCTTTCAAAGCCTTTCGGGGCCGCGAGCCGCGCATCGACGCCCTGCTGCGCCACCAAGGCATGGCCTGAACCCACCCATTTGCAAGGTTGATTACGATGCCATTTACTATTAAATTCATAGCTGCTAGCGCACAACTGGCGCTCGTTCTGGCGGGTTTTACCTCTGTGGCGCAGGCCCAGCAGGTGTACCGCATTGTTGGCCCCGATGGCAGCGTCACCTTTGCCGACCAACCACCGCCCATCACTAGCAATGCCAAGGTCACCACCGGCATTGGCTCACGCAATGGCACCGACAACAGCGCGGCCCCGCTGCCGCTGGAGCTGCGCAACGCGGCCAGCAAATACCCCGTCACCCTGTACAGCGGCAACAACTGCAACCCCTGCACCGCAGGCAAGGCCATGCTGGTCGCCCGGGGCATTCCGTTTAACGAAAAGACCGTCACCACGCCCGAAGACAGCGCGGCCCTGCAGCGCGTTTCGGGCGAAAACACCCTGCCCTTTTTGACCATTGGTGGTCAGCAAATCAAAGGCTATTCGAGCGAAGAATGGGGCCAGTACCTCGACGCTGCGGGCTACCCCAACACCTCGCAACTGCCCGGCAACTACCGCAACCCCGCGCCCGCGCCCTTGGTGGCGGTGAAGAAGCCGGAAGCCGCAGCCGGTGCGGACGCCAGTGGTGCGAGTGGTGCAAACAACACACGCCGCGCTGCTGCCCAGGCCGCGCCCAGCGAGCCCGCACCCAGCAACCCGGCTGGTATCAAGTTTTAAAACTTAGTAGCGCAGTGTCTGCACGCCGCTGGCCGCGCCCAGCAGGCAGACCGTGGCTTTTTGCCGGGCAAACACGCCCACCGTGAGCACGCCGGGCCATTGGCTCACTTCCATCTCAAAACCCAGCGGGTCGGTGATCTGCAAACCGCGCACGTCCAAAATGTGCTGGCCGTTGTCGGTCACCAAAGGCTTGCCGTCTTGGAGCCGCAGCGTGGCA